>JAGTQS010000012.1 GCA_018397055.1 Candidatus Bathyarchaeota archaeon
CTTTGACAGCACTTTTCCTTGACCAATTGTTAATTTTTTATCTTTCGACAATCCAGATCACCGTCTAATCATATGCCCAGACAACGCTTTAATGATTTCTCCAAACTTAAATAGGAACTATTAATCCACAACCCCACAGTGAACCCACAGACATTATATAAAGAAAAAATTATGGCGGTTTTAGAAGAAAATATGTTATAATTGCTTAAATTATCGTTTTGTCTAAAAGATTTAAGTAATGCAGCCACAATGAAATATAGGCACAAAAAGAATGGTGAGTTGGACTTGTTTAAGATTAGGATGTCCGATGCGAAGCTGCTGAGAGACGCGGTTACAGCTATTTCAACGCTTATTGATGAGGGAACTTTTGTTATAGGTCCAGACGGCATTAAACTTAGGGCTATGGATCCTTCCCGCGTAGCTATGGTTGACTTCGCCATGCAGAAAACAACCTTCGACGAATATGCTTCTGATCAAGAAACGAAGATTTGCCTTAATCTTGGAGAGCTGTTGAAGCTCTTAAAGAGGGCGGGAAAAGATGAGGCAGTTGAACTTTATCTGGATGAGGGTACAGGTCAGTTCGTTATCACAATCAGAGGAAAATATATACGAACCTTCAGAATGCCTACGTTAGAGGCAAGCGAGGAGGAACAGGGGTTACCAAAGATAACGTTCAACGCTAAGGTCACGTTGACAACAGATGGGCTTCGTCAGTCTCTTGAGGATGTCGCTCTTGTGAGTGACCATGTTCGAATCGAAACAGATGGCGAAAAACTGGCAATGAATGCTAAAGGGGATATCATGGGAGCAAATATTGAACTCAAAAAGGGAAGCGACGCGTTGTTATCCGTTGAGGCAACAGAACCTTCAAAATCGACGTTTCCTCTAAGTTATCTTTCAGAAATCGTTAAGGCTGCTGTCGCTACTTCGGACATTGTTACGCTTGAGTTCTCGAACGACATGCCCATCCGCTTAGATTTCAAGCAAACTTACGATGGAACTTTAGTGTACTATTTGGCGCCAAGAATTGAGGTAGAGTAAGGAAAGGAGATTGGCTTTAACACGATCTGAGTTAGCGAAGTACCCGTTTGTTTTTGACGCTGCCGAAGAAGTTAAAAGGTTAGATTTAGACATCTCAAACCTCGAAAACCCAAACCTAAAAACAATTGTGGACAGAGCCTTCAATCGAATAGAAGAGGCATTGGCAACCGATCCTCCACGGGTAAGCTATCGACCAGGAGATGAAGATAAAGAAATTCCGTCTTTTCCAGTTGCAATTATTTTGGCTTCTGCGACCAATAATGATTATATTAAGAGACGTTACGCTTTGGCTGAGGCAGTACGAGCTTACGATCTGCTGCAGTTTGAGGATGAGAAAAAGATTGTTGAAGTTGTGAAGGTTTTTAACTGGAAGCTTAGAATACACAAGCAACCAGTTGGCTACAGAAGGTACGACTTTGCCCTTTTTTTTACCGATTTTTTGAGAAATGCAGAAGTTTTTCACGAAGATGAATGGAAGCTCGTTAACAGAATTATGGTGAATGGCGAAGTTTTCCTTAATAAGCGTGAGGCAGCAAGGCTTATTCAAGAGGAGGTTCGAAAACGCATCGAAAAAAGGTTTAGCATAGACGTTAGGCAGATGCTTCCCGAATCCATCCTTCAACGAGTTGACGATCTAAGTAAAAAATATGCGGACAGAATTAGCCGTGCAAGATATATTCCGTTTCCTAAGGAAGTTGTCAACGAGGCTTTTCCACCGTGCATTCAGATATTTTATGGTTCTGCAAAAACGGGGACGCATATTTCTCACCTTGGCCGCTTCACTTTGACCTCTTTTCTCCTTAATATTAATATGAAGCCTGAAGACATTGTGAACCTTTTCCGCGCCTCAGCAGATTTCAACGAAAGAATGACAAAGTACCAAGTGGAGCACATATCAGGAGACCGAGGTTCCCGAACAAAATACAGGTCTCCAACATGCGAAACGCTTAAAACTCATGCCCTGTGCCCAGGTCCAGATGAACTGTGTAAGACGATTCGAAGCCCATTGAGGTATTACGCAAAAAAGACGAGAATGCTTAAGAGGTAAGTTCATCTATTTAGCTGTTAAAAATGGATAACCAAACTTTTATTCAGCAAAAGTTCGCCGAATTTTACGAAGAAAACGCTTCGAAAATTGAGGCGCCATCATCGATTAGTCAAAGAGAATTTGGGTTTATGGTTTTCAAAGAGAACGTGATGGTTAGACACAAAAGATTCGGTACGGCTGATGCTCTCAAAACGTTCATTAAAGAGAGTGCACCAGCTCACGCTTATCATTCAACAGCCTATTATGAGACGCCTGAAGCAAAAATGGAGGATAAGGGTTGGCTTGGCGCTGACCTCTATTTTGACATTGATGCAGACCATATTGCAACGAAATGTAAAGAAATTCACGACTCGTGGACTTGTAAAGACTGTGGCTTCGCTGGTAAAGGTCAACCTGACGTTTGCCCATCTTGTGGAAGTAAAAGATTTGACCAAAGAATTTGGCCATGTGACGAGTGTTTGGATTCTGCGAAGAAAGAGACAATTAAGCTTGTTGAAATGTTGATGGAAGAGTTCGGTTTCTCTTCAAATGAAGTGGCAGTTTCCTTTAGTGGCCACCGAGGGTATCATGTTCACGTGACAAATGAAGTGATTCGAGAGTTGGATGCGGGTGCAAGAAAGGAAATAGTTGACTATATCACGGGAACTGGACTTAATGTCTCTTTCTTTAGTTCTGCGGTAGGGGCGTTTCGGTCGTCGCCTGAAACACCTGTCTACGCCTTGAATGATGTTGGTTGGCGGGGTCGAATTGTAAAAGGTGCCTACGAGTTTTTGTCCTCTGCGACGTTGAAGAACCTTATTGACCTTGGAATCAAAGAGAAACGGGCAAACGAGATTGTTTTGAATAAAGAGGCTATTCTCAATAGTTGGAAGCGAGAGGGTCCTTGGCGACCTGTGAGAGGTGTGGGAAAGGAGGAGCTGAGGACCATAATAGACCACGTAATTGGGGTTCAGTCTGTTAAGATTGATACGATGGTTACGACTGACATCCACCGCTTGATTCGTTTGCCTAATACCCTTCATGGAAAAACAGGGTGGCTTAAGGTTTCTTTTCCATTTTCGCATATAGACATCTTTGATCCTTTTAAGTCCGCAGTAGCATTCAAAAAGGGAACCGTTAACATATATGTAGAGGAATCGCCCAAGTTCAGAATAGGGGACGAATGGTTTGGAGAATATAAGAAACAAAAGGTTGAGTTGCCCACGGCGGCTGCGATCTTCGTGTTATGTAAAGACTCGGCGAGTTTGGTGGAATAGACATGTATAGCAAGCTTCTTGAGGCGTGGAAAAAAGAGAAGGAAACAGCTGAAATTCAGCCTTTAACAAAGGGATTTTATGCAGACTTGGTTACGTACATAAAAAGGATTCGTGAAGAAAGACGGATGCTTGATGAGCGAACAGTCAGAGGCAGACTTCTGTTGCAGGAGGAAGAAAACATTAGGCGTATGACTGAGGAACTGATTCAAGCACGGTATAAAAAAATGGTTCAAGCTACATCAATAGGTGAAACAATACCGGCAGTGGCAATAGCCGAGGAGGAGGAATCCATATACAAAAATATATGTACGCAGGTTGATTGCTTTCAATCTTTCATAAAGAACCTATTATTAGGCAAGATTCAACCAGAAACGAAGAAAATCTCTTCTGGACACATGGTTGTAAGATTTCTCAAGGAAATCCCTGAAATAGTAGGTGTAGACATGAGGACTTATGGACCGTTTAAGCCAGAAGATGTCGCCTCGCTTCCTAAAGAGAACGCTAGCAGTCTTGTTAAACAAGGCGTAGCAACAGAAGTTGAAACACAGTAGAACCTTTTTCAAGATTGTGCCTGAAACATAAACATGGAAGGGTTCTTTTTCTAAACAGATGAAGCAGTAAGTACTCTTATAAGGAATTTTTAGGTGGTTTTCAAGCTGCCAAAATGATTGTTTCAATAATGAACGCTATGGTTGATATCGTTAATAACAGTAAGCCCCATGTTCTTGTGATTTTGTGACCTTTACTCATGGTGTACAAAACGAAGGTGATCAAAATCATAAATGGCATGGTGCATAGAATTTCTGATTGTGACACAGGGAAGGGTTTAATGAGGCTCACTATTCCGAAACCAAGAGTCATCGTTATTACATTGTCGCCTATGACGTTTCCAATAGAAATTTCTCGTTCATTGTGAAGTGCTGCGGAGATCGAGACAGCGGCTTCTGGTATAATGCAGCCAAGCGCCATTATCGTAAGGCCGGCGTAAAAATGTAATATGCCCAAAGACTCTATTATGTTTATTGTGCCGTATACAAATAAGAGGGTTCCGCATACCAGTGCAGCACCACCGATAATTATGGAGGCTACCGATTTCGCTTTGTTTTCAGCAAGATTGACTGGAAAATGGCCATTTCCGTTTCCTTTATAGATTGAGTAATATATGAATGCTGGATACAGAGCCAGATAGATTGCTCCCATCCACTGGGTCACCATGCCAGTTGCGAGGATCAACATCGTCATAAAGGTTGCAAGACCAATCATGAAGAGGCAGTCCTTTCCAACAGTGAAGTTTTTGATCTTGTATTCTCCTATCAGACCGCATATGCCGATAATTAAAGGAATATTGTATATGTTTGAGCCTATGAGGTTTCCAAACGCTAAATGAGATGTTCCTAGAAACGTTGCAGCAACTGAGCTAAAAATTTCAGGTAGAGAGGTTATGGAAGCTACAAGAACGCTTCCAACAACAACCTTCTGTATTTTTAGGCATTTAGCTAGCCTATTGGCTGAGAAAACTATTGTTTTTGAGCCTAGGTAAATAAGCAGTATGCTTGCTATTATTATAGCGATGTTTAACGGAATGTTGGTGGTCATTTCGGATCCTTTTTTCCGTTCAAATCCTTAAGACGTAAATATAAACTTAGCTAAGAGAAATGTTGGGAAGCCTTAGATTGTTCTATCAGATGAACTGCCAAAATATTTATTCAGTAATTTTTTAAATTTATCTAACTACCAATAAGCATCCAAGGCAGTGATGTTTAGCCAAGTTTTTAAGGCGGCAATAAACCTTATTCATTACAATCTTAAGGGGTAGTTGCTTCATGGATGAAAGGTACTTATTCTTGTTCGGTTTGATTGGGCCTTTGGCGGCCTACATCTTTATCGGAGTTTCAATTGCTTTGTCACCTTGGTTCAGCTGGTGGAACAATGCTTTAAGCGATTTAGGGCACGCCGTTCGCAGTGAAAGTGCGTCGTACTATAATTTCGGCTTGTTACTCACGGGGCTTCTCATAACGGTTTACGTGGTCACCGCTTTCTGGAAGCACGCAAAGTATACAAGTCTGTTCCTGTTTGCAACCGCTTTTTCTTTACAGCTGGTTGCAGTGTTTGACGAGGTTTACGGGCGTCTTCACGGGATTGTCTCTGTGGTTTTCTTTGTTTTTATGATTCTTTCTTGTCTTGTCTACGCTGTTGAGAAAAAGTCGGCTTTGGGGATTTTGTCATTCATCATTGGTCTAGGCTCATGGGTGCTTTTCTGGGCTGGCGTTTACAGTGCAGGAGTCGCTGTTCCAGAAATAGTCTCTGCAACAGCAGCGATGTCGTGGGTTGTGTTGTCAGCCATAAGAATGTTCTTTGGCCGTCCGAAAAAATAAGCGGTTTCTTTAGCTTCCGTGCACGTTGAAACTTTTTTTCTTTATATAGGTGCTGTGGAATCAATGTTGAACTGCGGATTTTATAGTAGTCTTAAAATTCTTTTTTGCGGGGTTACGTGCGATTTTTGGGTCTTACTCTACGTAGATTGCGGGTCTGTAGGGCTTGCTTTGTGATGCGCGGTTTTTTGGGTCGTATTTTTGTGGGTCTTCTTCGTTGTAGACTGAGATTTCTGCGTTCAGTTCTTTTTGCAGGAATCTTTTTGCTTCTTCGATGACGGTTTTCTCGTCAAGAACGCCGATTTCAAGTTTCCTTTTCTTTAGGTCTTCCGCAGCCATGTTGATTTCCACGATGATTTTTGATAAAAATGCTGCTAGATCCTTTGCCTTTCTTTGTATTTCTGGGTTCTTCAGCAAGTCTTTCATGACGTCTTTCATTTCGATTTTTCCAGCTTGAGCCTTCTTCAAAGCTTCGATGTAGGCTTTCCATTTCCATTCTGCAGCAACATAGAAGCAGATGCGCTTAGGAGTGATCTTCGTGGCTTTGGTGATGCTGACGGTGTCTTCCATGAGGCTTTTAACCAGTTCCTCTGACTCTTCAGCGGCTTTATCAATTTTGGTGTTGTCGTAAACTGGCCATTCAGCTAACGAAACGAAGTTTTCCTTGCCGAGAAAGTGCCACAGTTCTTCGCTGAGGAAAGGTGTGAAGGGAGCAATCAGGCGCACCCAGATTTCAGTTACCTCTCTTAGAACCTTTATGTTCGGAGCTTCGGTGCGTCTCATGTACCAACGTATGTCGTTCCACAACTCGAAAAATGCCACCTCGGCAGCTGTCCTTGTCTTCATCACTTCCAAAGCGTCAGTAACAGTCTTCACTCGCCTTTGAACCGTCGACAACAGCCAACGGTCAACGGTTTTAGCCTCAACACCTCCGTGAAGTTTAACAAGGTCGCCGACAAATCTTTGCAGAGCCATCAGCCTTGCATCTATACCCTTAGCGTTTTCTTCCCTCCAGTCCGGGTCATCCATGCCTTCAGCACCTAAAACTAGGGTAAGCCTCGTAACATCCGCTCCAAAACGGTTCAAAGAATTTCGCAAGGTAAGGAAGTTACCTTTAGACTTGGACATTTTCTGCCCCTCAATCGAAAGCATACCGTTTACCCCTATTCCACGCGGCCAATGCTTCTTCGGGAACAGGGCTGTATGTTGGAATATGAAGAAAGACAAATGGTTTGGAACAAGCTCCTTAGCTGAAACCCTCATGTCCACTGGGTACCAGTACTCGAACTCTTCCTTCATCCCGTTCAACACTGTCACGGGTATCCCGGAACTCTTGGCTAAAATCTCACCGTCACCTTTCCCATAGAAGACGAAATCAAAAACAGCGTTGGTCAGCTGCTCAGGCTTAATGCCGTGTAAGCGGATGTGCTTAACTATTGTGTAGAAAGCCATGTAAACCGTTGAGTCGCTGAGAGTCTCAATTATCCATCCTGAACTCCAAGGCAAGGGGGTCCCCAAGCCCGTTCTTCTGGCGCAAGCCCAGTCGTGAAGCCAATCCAGTTTGTCGTGAAAGTAGGTTCGAGCTTCTTCTGGAAACACGCTTGCGCTGTCAACCGCCTCGTGAGCTACCTTCTTCCATTCTGGATCTGAATACCGCAGGAACCATTGGTCTGAAAGAATCTTGACAATACAGGTGGTTGCGCATCGGCAAACAACCTTTTCCGGCAGGTCATACATCGAATCAGCGATGTTAAGCTTCTTAAAATCCTCAATTAGCTCCGCCTTGACCTCTTGCACCCTTTTGCCAGCATACTTGCCAGTTATAGGTTTCAGGACGCCGGTATGGAACTCTTTACGGTAGATTATTGATGTTGCCTCATCAACCCTAGGGTCAAATTGGTCCTTGACACCTAATTGTTCAACTATCTCAACAGCGGGGAACTCACCATACTCCTCGACTCTGATAAGAGAGATTGGCTTGATGTTTTCGACAACCGAGGGATCGATGCCATACTTCCGCAGCTCGTCGGGTTTTTTGACCAGATCTTTAAGCGCAATCCAGTCAGCTGGCGCATGAGCTGGAACACTGTAGACTACACCAGTCGCTGATTCTGGACTAACAAACCAGCCTGGTAAAATTGGTAGAGTCCTTCTGCTCACCGGGTCCGTGAAGGACTTGCCGATCAGTTCTGCGCCTTTAAATTCTCGTTGCACTTCAACCCTTTTCAACTGTTCAGAAAGCTTTGGGGCGGCCTCCTTGCTGATTATCCATTTCTCGCCGTTAACCTTTGCCTCAATGTAAACGGCTTCTGGGTTGATGAACATGTTTGTCACGCCGAAAATTGTTTCGGGCCTAAAAGTTGCTGCTGGAAGATAGGCATCGCCGTACTGAAACTTTAGCAGAGTGTATTCTTCAGGTGAGACTCCTTCGCCTTCTAAACGGTCGTGGTCGCCGGTTGGACTTTCACAATTCGGGCACCAAACCACTGGGTGAGTTCCCTTAGTTACATAGCCTTTCTCCCGAAGCCTTTCATACTGCCACTCGATGAAGCGGCTGTATGTCGGCTCAAGGCTGGTTGTGTGAAACTCGCGCCTCCAGTCAACTGAGAACCCGATTCTTCTAACAGCTTCTTTTCCTTCACGGGTGTAGTAGTTAGCCATATAAACTGGGTCAACGAACCTTCGTAGCTCATCTTCTGGAACGCCGTCAATCTCTTTCAAAGCCTTAACAAGTTCAGGGTCGCCTTTCTGAACTCGTAATGCGGCGCCCACGATTGGTTCTCCAGTCCAATGCCAAGCCCAAGGGAAAAGGGTGTTGAACCCCTTCATTCTCATAAATCGTGCATATATATCAACACGGGTGGCGGTGAAACCGTGCCCAATATGTAAAGGCCCATTCATGTACGGATAAGGAAAGGTCACAAAAAATTTTTTCCGCGTAGGATCAGGGTCGGCTTCGAATATGTGAGCCTTTTCCCACTCGTTTCTCCATTTTTCTTCGATTTTTGCCCAGTTATTTGACATAAATTTCACCCCTCAAATTTTTCACGCATAACATTTTTAGCCTTTTCCAAGGCTTTAATGACGTTTTCAACCTTTGTTCCACCGCCTTGGGCAAAATCAGGTTTTCCACTTCCGCTTCCACCGAGTTCAGCAGCCGCAGCTTTCGCAATTTCTCTAGCGTCTACTTTGAGGTTCTGAGCTTCTTTTCCAACCATGACAATTACGCGTGCATTCTTATCTGTACTTATAAACACAATAACCGAACGTTTTTCGATGCTGATAAGTTTACTTGCGACCTTAATTAACAAGTCAACGTCCGCTTCTTGGGAATCCAATATGCCTGCGACAAGCCTCAAGTCTTTTACAGTCTCTGCATTTACCAAGTACTTTTCAGCCATAAACTGGGCCAAGCTGTTTGTCAGCCGTTCCTTATCTCTTCGAAGCTCCTTCCACTCTGCAACTGCATGTTCCACTGTGTTCTCGACTTTTTCAGTTTGAACCTCGAGAAGATCAGCTATCCTCAGAACCTTGGATTCCAAGTTTTGAACCGTTTTTATCGCTGCGTCTCCAGCACTGAAAATCAGCCTTTCCACGCCGTCTTGGATACGTTCAGTTCGAATTATCTTTATAAGCCCAACCTCGCCTGTTGACTTGCAATGGGTTCCGCCGCAAGCCTCAACTTCCCAGTTTTCTGTCTTGACGACGCGTATTTCGCGCCCTGGAACCACGCCGCCTTGGTAAAGTCTGAATCCGTACTTTTTCTCCGCTTCTTCCCTGGGTAGCCAGAAAGTTTCAACAGGCAAGTTTTCCATCACAACGTGGTTCGCAAGTCTTTCAATCTTGCTGATCTCGTCTGTTGTAAGCCTCTTGGGATGTGTGATGTCAAGCCTCGTTCTTTCCACATCTTTCTGAGCCCCCGACTGCCAAACATGCTCTCCCAGAATTCTTCTAGCTGCGCCCATAACTAAATGGGTGGCGGTGTGATGCCTCATGAGGCTAAGCCTTCGTTCCCAATCAAGTTGGCCTAAAACCTCTTGTGTATCCACGGGAACAGGGCCTTCCAAGAAGTGAATGATTACCCCGCCAACTTTTTGAACATCAATGACCTTCGACTGTTTTCCGTTGAATTTCAGGTAGCCATGGTCAGAAGGCTGCCCGCCTCCTTCAGGATAGAAAGCTGTTTGGTCGAGAACCAAGCGGTTACCTAAGGCTCGTAGCACTTTGGCTTTAAATTCTTTAATGTAGGCATCTTCATAGTAAAGGCGTCGAGTTTCAGGTAAGTTCGAAAATTCTCCTTCGATGTCCTTGATTCCCTCTTTAGATGCATCTTTCAACGTTTCAGGAGCTGTAACGTGCCGTTCAGCAACATAGCTGTAGAAGTTATCAGGAACCTTAACCTCCACTCTTTCGGCTGCTGCTGTTTCAACGACGACTTCAGGAGTAAGCCCATGTGAATCGTAGAGTTCAACAATGTTCTCTAAAGGAACCTCCGTGACTCCCTTCTTCTTTTGTTCTTGAATCATTCTTTTCACTAGGTCTCGTCCCCGTTCAAGGGTCTGTTTATACTTTTCTTTTTCTATGGAAAGCATCTCGAGAATCTCGTTACGCATCTCCTTTAGACGCGGAAAATCTTTACCCCAATAATCTATTTGCAAGTCAATTATGTCAGCCATCTTGTCCTCAATTGAAAGGTCTTTCAAAAGCCTGTAGGTCCGTCTTATCAGCAGCCGTGTGAGATATCCTTCTTGAACGTTCGAAGGGACAACGCCTTCTGCTAAAAGGAAAGCTAAACATTTCGTGTGGTCAACCATGCTGTAAACGCTTGTAACGGGCTTCACTGCACGATAAAGGCTGCTGTAATCTACGCTGATTTTTTTGGCGACTTTCTGCCAGTTTTGCGTGAAGCTTGAGGTTTTAGAAATTGAGATTAGCCCAGAAACCTTTGAAACCTCAGCAAGGAGCCCTTTGTCTGCTGATTCTATTCCAGCTAAGTTCATGATTTTGTCCAGTAATTCGCCGTAAAAGGCTTCGAACCCGCTTATGCATCCTTGAGACAGCCAAGTGAACCTTTCGATACCGTAGCCAGTGTCCACAGTTCGTATGGGCAGCTCCATGAACTCGCCGTTCACAACTTTATACTTCATAAAAACCAAGGTGTCAACCTCAAGCCCTCGCACTATACTTTCAAGATCGGGACCTGCGTTTCCACCTCCTACCCAAACGCCTTCTTTGTAGACGATTTCCTCGGCTTTTATGCCTAAAGTCGAGGTTACGAATTCGTGATGGTAACTAACAGTCTCATCTTTCCAGTAAACTTCCTTATCAGGATAGTTGAATGCGTGGTGCCCACCCATCTCGAAAATTGTCAAGTGACGCCCAAATGTGGGACCGACGCTGTCAAGGTCGGGAAACCTTACGCAAACTTGGCTTATGACAAGTGGATTAGCTGGAGGAGGAATCAGGCCCTCAGTAACGTACGGCTGAAAATCGATGATGCTTGCGTTCGTAAAGTACAGGTCGTCTCTCCAACGTGCAACAAGCGGATAAGGCTTTATTCTCGTATGTCCACGCTTTTCGAAAAAGGAAAGAAACGATTCACGCATCTCCTGCAAACTGTAAGGTTTTCTGGTCGGAGGGTTGCCGATAAATGTGTACTCAGCGCATCCTTTGCTGGTTGCCTCACCACAGTACACTTGGTCACTGTTCAGTGTCCAAAAAAACTCTCCGCATCGAGGGCACCTTTTTCTGGCATAGCCATACTCATTAAAAAAGGGAAGACGATACTCCTCTTCAGTGAACTTCATAGGCCTCGTTCTCCATTAAACAGCGCCTTGCAACCACAAGTAAAGAGACAGGGAGCGTTAATATATTTAAGCCTCAACAAGCCGTAATTCGCGAAATAATGACGGAAAGACCCGTTTTGAACTGATAAAAAAAGAAGACTTAACCAAAAAGCGCCCCAAGGCCTTCTAAGGCTTCCTCTTCCTTCTTCTCTTCTTTCTTTTCCTCAACCTTCGGTTTCTGTTCAGCAGCGGGAGCCGCTGGCGCAGCTGTAGCTGTTGGAGCTGCTACGGTGGGCATGAAGGTTGGAGCTGATTTTATAGCCTCATCGATGTTTACTTCGGAGAGAGCTGCAACGAGAGCCTTTACTCTGGTTTGGTCAACTTGTAAACCTGCAGATTGAAGAACCTTGGTCACGTTGTCTTCGTCGATTGGTTTACCAGCCTTGTGTAATAACATGGCAGCATAGACGTATTCCATCAACCATTCACCTTGATTAATTGTTATTGGCCTTTAATTTATATTCAACCCTTCGAACATGGATGATCCAGTACTTAAATTTGTCGGAAAACTAAAGCCGTTGACTGAACATAAATTGCACTAGCCTATCTCACTTCGCATAATTCGCTTATATGTGGCAGCGATCCAGAAATATTCTTATATATAGGTCATTTCTCCTTTTGTGTAAAGGATTTGCGAGATGTGTTGATTTGGGACTAGGCTCTTTCCTTAAGTCTTGTTCAAGGTTGCTTAGGTTAGCGAAGAAGCCTGACAAAACCGAGGTTTGGCTAACTATAAAGGTTTGCGCGGCAGGAATAACCCTCGTAGGTTTAGTTGGATTCATCATCAATATTCTGAATTCGTTCATTAAAGGTGCAACTTTAGGGTAGGAATAGATGAAGATGGCTGCAGAAGAACGTTCAACAATAATTTTTGCTGTGAGAACCACTGTTGGTCAAGAAAGAAACGTGGCAAACCTTATTACTGGAAGAGCTGAGGCTAACAAAATCCCTATAAAGGCCATTCTTGTTCCCGAAACATTAAAGGGTTACATTTTCATCGAGGCAAACGGTCCACATGTCGTTGAAGAAGCGATTATGGGCATTAAACACATCAGATCAAGAGTGCCTGGAGTTGTGTCTCTGTCTGAGGTTGAAAAGTACATCGTTGTGCGGCCGATAATTGAGGAGCTAAACGTAAACGATATCGTGGAGGTCACAGGGGGACCGTTCAAGGGAATGAGGGCCAAAATTACGGGGATAGATAGAACAAAAGAGGAGGTTACAATCGAACTTCTCGAAGCAACGTTTACGTTACCCATTACAGTTCACGCTGATTACGTGAAAGTCACTGAAAAAGGAGAACAAACAAACGTGGAGGAAAAATGATGCCTGAAAAGAAGGTTGTTGAAGCACTCATCGCTGGCGGACAAGCAACAGCAGGACCGCCACTTGGCCCAGCCTTAGGTCCGTTAGGTGTAAACGTTCTCATGATTGTAAACAAGATTAACGAGTTGACAAGTAGCTATGCCGGCATGAAGGTTCCAGTTAAGATTACTGTTGATCCAGACACAAAGGAGTTCGAGGTAACTGTGGGAATCCCGACTACTGGAGCACTAATAGTTAAGGAGACCGGAATTCAGAAGGGATCAGGAACTCCGCACACAACGAAGGTTGGCAACATTTCCATGGAGCAGGTATTGAAGATTGCCAAAATTAAGCAACCTACGCTTCTTGCGAAAACCTTGAAGGCCGCTGTGAAGGAGATCGTTGGAACATGCCGCTCTATGGGAGTAACGGTTGACCAGAAGGACGCTAAAGACGTCATGAAAGAGATTGATGAAGGAGTCTACGATAGTATTCTGGAAAAATAGGGATGTGAAAGGTAACCTTTTTATTAGCGATTTGGAATTTTTTGTCGAAACTGAGGCCTAATGTATGTCCATAGAACCGAAAACCCTTAAAGACGCAATCAAAGAATTAAGGGAAAAGTCGGCTAAAAGGAACTTCAACCAGACTATAGAGCTGATTATCAACCTTAAAGACATTGACATGAAGCAGCCAGAAGGCAGAATACAGGAAAGAATCGAGCTTCCTCATACTCTAGGCAAAAAGGTTTCTGTCTGTGTTCTCGCTGACGGTGACATGGCTCTTAGGGCGAGAAGGGGAGGCGCAGACATGGTTCTCGAAAGTTCCGAAATTCAAGGCTTGTCCACTGACAAAAAGCGGCAAAGGCAAATAGCTAAAATGATGGATGTTTTTATTTCCTCAGCTCCTCTTATGCCTCTCGTTGGAAGGGCTTTAGGTGGCATTTTGGGGCCAAGGGGGAAGATGCCTGTTCCCATTCCTCCAACAGCCAATATTGAGCAGGAAATTGAGAGGCAGAAAAGGTTTGTGCTTGTGAGAGCTCGGAACCAGCCGATTTTGCAGTGTCGAATTGGGACGGAAAACATGTCTGACGATGAAATTGCTGAGAACGTTCAGACCATAATTAGAAGAGTTACGGCTAGGCTTAAAAAGGGCATAAAAAATGTGGATGCTATATATCTTAAAACAACGATGGGGCATCCTGTGAAAATAAGCGTCTAGGTGATTGAGAATTGGAGCGGCGTGCAATACGTGAAAAGGCAGAAAGCGTTAAGGAGATACAAGACATCACCCAAAGGTATCCTTCAATCGGGATTGCCAGTCTACATAAGGTTCGGTCATCTCAGCTCCAAGAACTAAGGAAGAAGCTTCAAGGCGCTGCGCAGGTTCAAGTGTTAAAAAATTCGCTGTTCGAACGGGCAATTACGGATTTATCGATCCCGAACGCAGAGAAACTTAAAGACTACCTGAAAGGTTCAAACGTTTATCTTTTCACAAACCTCAATCCCTTCAAACTTGAGCGAATAATCGAAAAAAGTAAGGTTAAAGCCTCTGCAAAGGTCGGGGACGTAGCTTCAGAAGACGCGGTGGTTCCTGCTGGAAACACTGGGCTTCCACCTGGACCAATCATAAGTCAGCTGAACTCGGTTGGAATACCTACACGGATTGAGTCTGGAAGTGTGTGGGTGAACCGGGACACGGTTGTTGTTAGAAAAGGAGAAGTGATTTCTGAAAGTCTCGCTCCGATTTTGTCTAAGCTCGGCATAAAACCCGTAGAGATGGGATTAACCATTAAGGTAGTTTATGACAACGGCGTCATCATACGTGAGGAACAGTTAAAGTTAGACATTGATGAGTACAAAAAGAGCATAGGCGAAGCGTACACCGAAGCGTTAAATCTGTCTTTAAATGCTGCGGTTCCCATGCTTGAGAACATCGCGGTTCTCATCCAAATCGCTGCTTCGGAAGCACATAACCTTGCTATGAACGCAAGTGTAATTTCTCCAGAAACAATAGTAGACCTTGTAAGAAGGGCTTATTTTGAAGCTAGTGCTTTATCATCTAAGATACCAGGTTGAAAGGGCTAAGAAACGCCGAAAAGCCTAGATTTTCTCGACTTCTAAGCCGACCTCAGCTAACAATCTAAGCAGTCGGCTTTTATCCGCGCCTGTTATGCCCTTCCAGTCCAGAACTGCTTTTTTAACAGGTTCCACGGTTTTAGCTACGCATTGTCTCAAGATTTCGGTATCTATCTTGCTGACTGCGTATTTTGGGATAATGTGGCCAAATGCAGTTTCAGTTTCTAAGGCTTTTCGCGTGAACTTCATGTTGTAGTGTGGTCCTCCAACCCCCAGAACAGCGTAGTCCACAGTGTCAGCGGCTGCGGCGGCTAACGCGGCTCTTGCAACGGCTTCAGCTGCTTCTTGGTCTTGCCACTGTTTTTCGGAGCTTCCAAGTTCCACAAACATCGTGGGCACATTTAACGATGGACCGTGGTGCGTGCATTCGTAGGATACCTCGTATTCTAGGCCTTTCTCAACTTGAGCTTCCTTCATTGCTTTCAAGGCCTCTCTCATTGCGCTTGCAGGAGAAATAGACACGGTTCTAGGCAGTCCACCTAGCTCTGCGTCGCCAAGGTTTCCAGGTGTGTGAACAGACAATGTTGGAGTCCCACTGAGACTCTTATGGCGTGAAAGAAAAACAAGTAGCCTTAAAGGCGAAGGAAAACTTAGTTCCTGAGTGTTCACCGAGTCTTGGTCGACGTAGATGAGCTTCGCAGTTCCGCCTTCTGCTAAAGTTTTTGAAAACACAGGGTTGCCACAAAAAGTTTCTTCAGCTCTTTTGAAGCCTTGGCCTTTAACAAGTTTCTCAGCAATGTTCATCGCTGCGATGTCTTTTTTTGAGGCGACAAAAAGAATCAAAACACGTCCTTCCTGACTTGCCATTAAAAGTGTGTAACCCGTGAACCGTGTTTAAACCCGGCTAAAAAACATCGTTATTCGTTTGGTAGCTGAATGTTCAAAGACACATTAAAGGTTTTTATTACATTGATAGACCCACAAAAAAAGAAAAAAAGGGTTAGCTAGGCTTCCGCAAGGGTCTCTGTGCTTCGGACACCCGCAATCTCGTTAATTCTACCCGTGATGTCTCTGAGTTGCTTGTAGTCCTCAACCTCGAGGAAAACAGCTATGTCAAAACGGCCATAAGTAAAATAGGCTTTCCTAACTTCCTTTATTGCCTGAACCGCAGCCAGTATCGCATCAGCCTTCGTCGGAACAACCTTTAACAAGACACACGCATTAAGCAATCAACCATCCTCCATTTCACTGCGTAACCTCAACCAAGGTTTCCGTGAAAACCACTCCAGCCAGCCTTCCAAGCCTCAGAATAGTCGGCCCAAGATCCTTAGGATCCTTCACTTCGACATCTGCCACCACATCGAATCTGCCAAGCACCGGGAAAACACGCTGAACACCCTTCACTTGACGCAGCGCCTTAACAGCCTCGTCAAACTTGCCCGAAGCAGTCCGAACCAAAACACAAGCCGAAACCAACAAACACACCTCAACACAAATAATACAACAATAAACAACTTATAATAATTATCTTAATTTACCTTGGCATTTCAATCGATGTTTTAAAATCGGGAATAAACTTTTCAAACATTTTTACTTTTTCACTTTCCTCAATCATTGTTTCACTCATTACATATGCTCCATCGGTATCAATTTCAACTATTGCTCTTCCCTTTTTTGCTGGAGATTTATGTAAAAGAGTGCCATCTTCGTCTGGTGTTACAAAAAAGACTTTTATATGTTTTGTTATCTCGTCATCAGAAAGTTTAATTTTCCAATATCCCGTTTGAGCGATTCTTTCGCGTAATGTAATTTTACTTGAGACTACAGCAATTATTTTACAAGAGTTTGGTTCATATATGATAAGATCGACATCAGGAAGGTGTGACCCGAACTCTCCATAATCAATAAGCAAATTTCTTTTAACTTGGTTTAGTTCATATGAGAGATTTTTACTTATAGTTCTTTCAAGGGTATTTCCATCAACGATTCTTAAGCCAAGGCTTTCAATTTCTCTTCGTATAATATACAAAACTAGCTTTTCGAAATTCTTACCTTTGAACGCACGCCAAGATTGTTCATGATCTTTATGGGAATAGGATTTATTAACCAGTCTCCGTAATGGAGATCTTTTGCCTCATTTAGTAATTCTTATATGTTCTTATAGGTCTCAAGACCATGTAATTTCTTTTTCTCTTCGTACATCTTAATTAAGTCTTTTATATTCATTTTTTCACTCTCTCATAATTCGTCCATTCAACTTTACGAGGTTTTTCGCTCTTTTTTGGGAAGTTTTTCTCATAATGAGTAAATATTTGAAACCCCGTAGATAGAAGTTAAATCTTCTGGCACGAATGAACCATAATCCTGTATGGGAGGATTGACCTCTTCTGGCGACACAGATAATATCCATAGGCTCAAAATATTGACATAAGCGATTATATATCCTAAAACCAACAGGGGTAAACTTATTTTTAATTCACTGATCGCCTATTAGCCAACCCAATATTTTTCCTTCCTTTAAAATTCTGTGACATTCTTGCATGACTTTATCTAGCTCGTCGTAAAATCTTTCAGTTTCACTGGAAATTTTCCCTATGTCATCAGGATGATCGTTATACTTTACGTTGTCCCCATACAGTGAATCTATGAAGAACCATATCAACAGAATTGCTATCAAGAGGAATTCTTCGTGCATCGTTTTGTATAATATCTGATCTTACGGTGCTATATCATATCCTATAACTCTTCTCATTTCTTCTTTACAAACATCAATTGTTGTTCCGCTTCTACACAATGGGTCGACAACTAAATCACCAGGATTGGTGTATCTCCAAATTAAATTATAACTAAACTTTGGCAAATTTTCATTTCGGAAGCATTAAAAACGCAAAAAATGGAGTTCCAAATATGAAAAATTAACATTATTTTGGTAAAATACTTTAAAGAAATGGGCAAAAGCCAAAAATTTGCCAAACTTTAGTTATAAATTATAAGAGCTGGTGTAACACCGGGATATTTATTATCACCCTTATTTGTTGAACCATATCCTTGTCAAGGAAAATCCCAGAACGTAGTAGCCTCGATTGGCGGAACTTCATAAATTGGTTCCACATATTTATTTTTTCTATACTTCTCTCTTTCTGCTAATATAGTGTGAAATGGTTCAAGTTCATTAAGATTCTGGGTTATATTGAATATGAGATTATTTGGCATGAAATAATCTAAGAGTTTTATTAGCTTTTTTCCTGAGAGTATAGTATACCTTCCCATTCCAATTTTTTTCAAAATTTTTCTTGCATTCTCTAAGACCATGGTTTTTCCAAGAACCTCAACATTAACTTGATATGGATATTTCCCGTTCCATGCATCAGGCTTTATATTATATTTACCATTTGAAGTAGCTTGAAAAATTCCGATAAGAACATCAGTTGATAAGTTATTCAAAAAAAGGAGATCACCCTTTCTAATTCTTATGACAACAGGACCATATGTTCTCTCAGCTCCAAATAATAATCTTTCGAAACACTCTTTTTCAGTCTTGTTTGTGCAAGCGAATAGGAAACCGCGCTTTAATTCGATAGAATCTGACATGTATCTTTATTTATCTTTTTTATTAATTATGAAATATAAACAATATCTTAATAAAACAATTAATAACATTAGGGTGTTTGATAAATAACCAATTCTTAGGCTGAAATTAATTGGGTTAGGGAGTATTCATAAGAAGTCACGTCATTTAGGAACAAACACGATAACCACGTCTTTATTTCTACTCTAAATATTTATTTGAAAGATAATTAGGAGGTTGATGTAAAGAATCAATATTCAAGTTGCTTAACTTTAGTGTATGTTTCATAAATGATCTTGAAATTACATTTTAAAGAAAATGGGGATAAGTGGTTATGAAGAAGTGGAAAAGTTGGGACTGTCATGATTGTGGCGTCAAAGAAGGAGAATTGCATCGTATAGGATGCGATATGGAAATATGCCCTAAATGTCATAAACAATTAATGACATGTGGCTGTTTTCACAATGAAAGCGAATTGTCATTTAGAATACCATACATACTTATTCTTAACATTTGTGGATTATGTGGGGAACAATGGCCAGAACTATTCGCAGTTCCAAAGAAAGAATGGAAGAAGTACGTAATACCTGTTCTACAAGACAAAAATTTATGTAGAGAATGCTTTGAACAGTTAAAACAGATTTTTCCTAATGGATGGAAAAATGTGAAAAATAATTACAGACAATGAAAAAACGCTTTTTCTTCTGTTTCCTCGTTAAAAACAAACGACCACTCTTTTAAAGGAGGTTATGTTTCTCCTGTTAGTGTTATAATGTTTTTTTGGTTGGGTTGTCTTTTTAGGTTTAGGCCTTTGATTTCGATGATCGTGATTTCGGCTAGGTACAGTGTTCGGCATCCTTCTTCTAGGTGCCCTGCGTAGGCTTTTTCTGAGTCTGAGACGACGATGTGCAGGTGGGGTTCACCATTAGCTACTATGCCGTTGATGCTTGCGAGTTCAAGTGGCTTATCCTTCCAGTGTTCAAACTTGTTTTGCGGTGGGTAACCCGTCGTCGTAACGTAATGTATCCTGTACAAGTCGAGGGTGCCAACTGCGGAAACAACGACGGCGTCCCTGATCTTCTCCTTTTTCACAACTTCTTTGATGCTTTCAAGCACGTAGTCGCCTGGTTCAAGACTTAACACGAAGATTCTGCCAATTTTTTCAGTTGAATAGTACTTCATGTCGCCTACTCCTTGTAGCTGTGTAGTAGCTCAATTATGCAGCCAAGCTTAGCCTTAGAATCCACGTACGTGTAGCATCCACCTCTGTAGTCGCCTTTCTGTTCGACGTCTATGCCCTCTTTCCCGAACTTTTCAAGAGTTCCGTCAAGATCTTCAACCTGGAAGGCTATGTGGTGAAGACCCTCGCCTTTTTCGTCAAGGAACTGCTGCCACGTGCTCGGTCCGCCGATCGGTTCAATGATCTCTAAAACTATGTTTTCGAACGGAAAGAACGTAAGCTTCGCTCTTGCCTTTGTCGGCTTACCCTTGAACGTGGCGTGGGTTACCTCGTAGCCCTCTGTTTCGGAGATCGGATTTTCCTTAACGCCTAAAAGTTTCGCCCACTCTGAACGGGCTTTTTCTATGTCTCTAACAACGATGCATATTTGCGCGACACGTTTAAACTTTTCATCCGCCATTATTTTCGCCTCGACACGGTTCTATCTAACAATCACAGTTTGATGCCTGTCCTGTCAAGATATGGCTTTTGGGATTCTCTGTCTAAGTTCAGCTGTTTCTCAGCTCTTTCCAGAACTTGGGCAGCGACCTTTTTTGGCACAACCACGACGCCGTCATCGTCGCCGACTAAGATGTCTCCAGGATTAACATTTGCGCCCCCAATCGTAACGGGAACATTCACGTTTTCAGGCTTAATCTCAATTCTGCCGACAACCTCGGTTCTTCCAACTGCTCTGCAGAAAACGGGAAACTGGATTTTCCTTATTTCGTAGGTGTCTCTGCATCCTCCGTTGAGAACTATGCCTTCAACGCCTTTTGCCTTAGCGGACAAGCCTACCATGGACCCCCAGAACCCAACATCGTTATACCCGTCCAAGTCCACAGCGATGACAACTCCAGGACCAGCGTGCTTCATGAAATGTTCGTAGTTCGCCCTTTTCCCATACCACTCACCAGCGTACCTGTCGTACTCTTCAGGAGTCAAGGACGGGAACTCTTCCTGAACCCTGTTAGCCCGTACGGTTACAGCGTACCCAGCCATCCTTATGCCAGTATAGAGAGGCTTTATCTCGTTTGACACAAGAACGCGGTCGTGAAAGCCATAACGGTCCAAAGCATCAACAACATCGGCAACCCGAATTTCTCTGTACCGCTTAACCAGCTCAAGGTCTTGCAATCGCCATTCACCTACCAAACCTTTCAGCTTAGTGTAAGTATTAGGGGTGCTGTAAATAAAAGCCTCACGGCTTACCTTATAAAGCCAATCACGACGATGAACTTTAAGTTGCTTTCTAGTTCTGTTTATATCCTGAACCCTTATGTGTGGTTTTTTCCCATCCCAATGGTATCCGCCATTTCCCAGCAACAAATGAGACGAAGATGGCTAATATTCCCATAATGCCTGCTATTTCGCCAGCTTGCAATGCCAAGGATTTTCCATAGGACAATGATAATTTGTAGTTGCCGTTGGTTTCTGGGAAGACCAGCATCATGTTAGGTCCCGCCTTAAAAATCTTTAAGGCTCGGGTTCCAATGTCTGTGTTGCTGGCTGATGCCACCCATGAAGGATGATAGCTCATCTTAACCCAGATTCCAGTTTTCTCCGTTGCTCCCATAACATCAACTGTTATCGAATCGATCCCTGTGTCAAACGTGGCTGCGGTGCGACCTGTTGATGGAGAAGAAGAAACGTACCTTATCACGTTAACTAGCATCTTTGACTCTGATATGTTTCTGTGAAGCATGGCAAGATAGGGCAATTTTAACCCGGTCCAAACTACTTTGCCTTCGCCATACTTCCGATACACAATCACAGGGGAATCGCCATCATTCAAAAGAGTGACTGCGTCGTCTCTAACATTATCTGCATAAACAATCATTGAGCCACTGGAACGAAGCCTTTCCGAGAAACCCTGCAAATCTACGCCATTCGTAACTTCGTTTTGGCTTGGAGTTGAAAGATTATATGTCAAAACCCTTGAAGCTACGCTGGTAACTGGTGACAGTTCAGGAACGTCGGCGTCGTCAACTTCGCCTGTGTCCAGAATTAAGCCTCCACCTGACTCTACGTACTGGCTTAGAACCGACGTAAATTTCGTTTTGTCTCTGTAAAAAATTCCTGACATGTAGATGACGTTGAAATGCTGCAGAACAGTTTGGTCCATTTCTTCCAGAAATTTTCCACCGTAGACCAATAGAAGGTCAAGCGCATCGGTTGCTGAGATTGAAAGAAAGAAGTATTCAACGTACTCTGTTTCTTCGCCGATGAATAGGACAAGAGTTTTTCCTTCAGTGGTTTCAACAAAAGAGGAGTTGAAGCCTACGACTTCATATAAGCCTGTTTCTGTTCTTGAAAGATACGGGGTTTGCTTTGGCGGCTCAAGAAAATATTTGACGTTAAAGTTCTTGGCAAAAAACGGCACACATTCAGAAGAAAAGTTGTAGTACATGAAATACCAGAACTTGTACGCCAAATCGTTGCCCCAAGTGTTAGCCCCGTAGGAAACCGGTACATTAGAATAGACATTAATCCAGCCAACAGAGCCTGTTCCAAGCCTTTCACCTTCTTTGATAACGTTTGAAAGTGACGAAACATAGGCAGGTGTATTAGTATGAAGAGTCCCAAAGATGTGTTTCACTTCCATAACTGAAGGATACATAGAACAAGCTGATACAAGGAGAACAAAAAATGTTCTAAAAAGAACTTGCTTTGAGATTTTTCTATAAGAAGATTCAAAAAAAGTTACAGACACACCGCAAAGCAGAGATGCCGCTAAAGTCATGTATGGACCAAACCTGAATGGAAGCACCATAGGGATATTTAAGTATGGCGCGATGCTGCAAAATACGTTGAGAAGGAACCATACATAGGGCAAAATTAGAAAATCTCGAATTTTTTCTTTCCTCGTTACCAGAATACCAAATGAAACAATTAATAGAAGAAAGTGGCCTAACCCAGCATAGTAAAGTGAGGGGGCTAGCAATGAGTTGAGTTTAAACGCGTTGCCTGTTCCTGTAGTTATCATGCCATAGCCGCTTATTGTGGAAAAGTATACTGAAAGGTTTGTGTCAAGTAGGAATGGAAGCCACCACCAAGCGCATAGTGCAAACGCTTCTAACGCGCTTAAAAGGAAGATTTTGGGAAGCTTCAAAGTGTATATTGGTGGTTGTCCTATCCCTCGTGGTATGTAAAGAAGCTCAGGTTTCAAAACAATCAAAACTATGGAGGTAACTACTAGGATGAGAGCAAATATAAGGGTGTTCAGAAGATGCGACAACACCACCGGGACAAATGACACACCAGCTAGCATGATTCTAAACAATGTTTGTTTTTTCGCAGCTCTTATGAATGCCAATAAAGCTAAGGGAGTAAACAACACAGCAGTTATGTTTGGCAATTGTCCTATCCACCACCAGGCATAAATGTTATATGAACCTAGAAGCAGAAGTCCCGAAGCGAAACTTCCAGCTCGGCTTAATCCTAGCTCAGCAGCAAGTGCGTACGTTGAGATTGCAGCAATGGCTAGAATGAGCATAAAAAAGAGTTTGCAGCCTTCAAAAATGTTTATGCCAAGAACCCAGGATAAGAGAGCCACGGAATAGTAGCTGAAGGGCGGGTAATCCCAGAGAAAAGGCGTTCCAAACCCAGACTCAGGACACCAACGTGGAAACGACGGCAAATTATCCGCAATGAACCTGATCTTGGACAAATGCGTTGACCAGTCAGACCCGCCAGGCACATTCCCAACATACAAGAAAGAAATAATTGCTGCGGCAGTAGCCACAAGAAGTAAGCATGCTAATATGTTAACGATACGATTTTTATTCAACGACGATTCACTCTTTATTCATCACTTGTAACTAATGATATTAGCATTGTGAATTAAGATTAACTTGTTCTAAATATTCGTTACCATTTATTTGAATTGCGGATAGTGAAATCTCAGAACCGAAGAAAACATTAGTCCATATCCCTTCCATCATAGAAAAATCCTTTGTTCTAGCTTTCAACACAGATCTAATATGCTCTTGTAAACATTATAGTGTCTTTTTATTGACGTTTCTAAGATTTTTTTGGCGGTTAAATAGCCGTTCTCTTCCAATTCCATCCGTAATAGAGGGTTTTCTATAAGATAATCAACTGCAGTTGCTATCTCTTCAGGAATTGGGTTAACGTGATATACGTTGTATCTATGTTTTAATACGTGTTCAGTTTTATCCCAGCTACGAATGAGTGCCTTTTTGTTAATTAAAACTTCTAAGTCTGACGCACCGTATTCTTCGCCTGTTTTTATTAGAATTGGGTTGACAACAAGTATCTTGTCCTGTAAAAAATTTTTGGGAGAAAAGACGGTTCCCACAAAATGTATCTTTTCCTCAGAACCGCACGCTCTACTTAGCTTAATTAGTTTGTTTTTGTAATTTTCATTGCTATTACCCCCAATATAGCATTCAACGTTGTTTCTAATCAAAGGCATAGCTTTAACAAGTTCTTGAATGCCCCTTTCGACACTCAGCCTAGACAATGAAGCAATTCTAAAAGCCAATTACTTTACCTCACAGACACTGGGTAGTGAACACCAATCCACCCCTTGTTTCTCGCTAAGCTAGGCTTGGCTATAACATATTTTTGATTTAACATTTGTAGTTTCCATGATAGTATATGTAAAGACCGAAGGAGTGGTTGTTGAGCATATTGAATCTTTATTGACGTTTCAACATCTCCATCGATATAGAACACGATCTTTTGTCGTCTTGTAAATAAGCTAAGACATTTCACCAAGAAACGATCGACAAGTCCATTTGCTTGTACAATATCAACTCTTCTAGATAGGTAAAGGTATGATCTAACAAACTCAGGCAATTTGAAAAAACTTCAAGCAGACTATCAGTGAAAATGCCAGCAGAGTAATAGTGAACAATTTTTCGGTCATAGATAAAAATTTTCGGCATGTTTGGTCTACCTTCTTTAAGCCCCAAAACAAATATTTTTACGTTTAGACTGGCAATTCCATGGGACAGGGCATGAACATAAGTTGATTGGCCTCCCAGCTGGGTTTCAAGAGGTCTAAAACATACTAAGAGAACCCTCATATATTTAGCGCCTCTCATTGTTTAGTAGGAAGCTCCATAAAAAATTAAGCAACCGCATGTTTATTACCTTAATTTACCCACATATGTTTTCAGTTACTAGTTAGTCTTTCAAAAAAATCGATATATGCAAATTTTTTCCTAACAATCAATTAATATCAAGTTTATTAATGTAATTAGATTCCTAAATTACGTCATATAAAAAGCTGTCAGCCGCTATTCAGGAATGTCTCTATGTGTTTTATGAATTGTTTTGTTTTTGATTCCCAGCTGTACGAGGCTATTACTTTTTTTCGAATTCTATTGCCCATGCTTTCTGCCCTTTCTTTGTTGTTAAGTAGATAGATGATTGCGTCTGCTAGGCTTTTAGGGTTCCAGTCGCAGATCGCTATCTCTTCGTCTTTCACGAATCTTCGCTCAACTGGACCTCTAAATGCAATTATTGGCTTACCCATGGCAGCATACTCAAATAAAGCTAAAGATGTTTCAGTTGAGTCTAAAAATAGGCAAATGTCTGAGTTCGAAATGTGTCTTGGAATCTCTTCGTGCGGCACTCGACCTGTTAGAATAATCTTTTTCTTAAGATCTGCATCGGCAATTAGAGACCGAAAATATTTAGTATCCAATATAGGACCGACTAGAACAAAAGAAACATTGTCTGGAACCATTCTTACAGCTTCAGCTAGAATCTCCATTCCAGGTTGTTTTGTCAACTGACTTATGTAAAGAGCGGTCTTTGCATGTTTTTCAGGCTTCTCGGGTTTGTGCCTAGTAAGAAACAAGTCTGGTTCAAACCCGTGAGTTACTATTTCAACATTTCTCGCTCCGAAAGATCTCGCCTTTTCAGCAAGACCGTAATTGACAGTTATTGTTAGACCAGCCGATCTGGGAATCAATCGTTCTAATAAAAAAAAGATATTCAAAGGTCCCATTCCAGCTGATTCAATGTATGAGTCGCTGTAGTCATAAACAAAGGGTATTCCAGTAATATTGCGAAGCATCATTCCAGCCAAGCCTCCCCAAAAACCGTCACCAACAATCACTTCAGCTCTGAAAGACTTCAACAATCCAAGAGTGAATCCCTGAAGTGACGGAAAGAAATCGTTTAAGTGAAAATAACGGTTCATTTGAAAAAAGTTTATTTGCAACGGTTCGTAAACCAAAACGTTCTCTTTAAACCAGTAACAACTTTTAGCTTTATAAAACCCCCTAAAAAAATAGTCACAGCCTAGGTTGCAGACTACAGCCTGATGCTCTTTCGGGAGATGCTTCAAAAAGTGATAGCCACGTTGTGGAGCCTTCTGAAGTAATGTGCCCCCACCTCTAAGCCACAATAAATTCATACAATGACCATTCATTCCTGTATAAACTTCCCACTATAATATATTTCGATGGCGTCATGCCCATGCTGCGCACCGCCAAATGCTTAGATCAATAACTTTTAACAACAGAAATTCAAATATTTCTTCCATATAAAGACTGAATAACGACGGAAACGTATTCTAATTTCAAACAGCGGAAGCGTGACGAGACGAGGAAAAACAGATGGAAACTTTCGACCTCGTAGTTGGCGGCATACATGCAAGGATAACGAAAACAAAGGCTATGTTAGGCTTATGCCCAAACTTTAACAAGATTGACGAAAACTTGTGGGTTGGAGGCATAAACAACCCTAAGCTGTTAGCAGAGCAGAACTTCAAGGTCGTTGTCGACCTCAGAGAGACTGAGGATTCAGACTACCAGAACTTTCTCAGAAACCACGGCGTCGAATATGTTAACTTCAAGATACCAGACCGTTATGGAGCTCCACCAAAAATTTTGGCCCAAATCGTTGCTTTAATTAACGAGAAGGTTGGTCAAAACCAGAAGGTGATTGTTCACTGCAACCTTGGAAGAGGTAGGTCGGCCCTTACAATCGCAGCATACCTTGTAAGCCGAGGAATGACGCCGGAAGAAGCGTTGGAGACCGTTAAAAAGGGAAGAAGCGTCACATACCTAAACCGAAGGCAAATGCAATCTCTAATCAAGTTCGCAGAATGGTTTCAGCGGCGTCCAACAATGAAACGTGAGAAAACACCCGTTGTTTGACGTTTAGGAAGAGAAACACTTTCAACAGGCGCAGTCAATAATGATAGGATGGATAAAAAGAGCGGAATATACGCCGCAAAAAAGGTAACAGGGAAACGTGGAACATTGGGCAAAGAATACTTTGAAGCTGGGCCCTATGGTGGACAGAGTTTCTTGATTATAAAGAGAAACTACAAGATCTTATTTGACCATGGAAAAACAGTCTTTCCCAGACTTTTCGAAAAGCATCTGAACATGCTTGATTTCGGATGTGCGCTTGGAGCTGGAACATCTTGGCTTTCAAAGCACGTTAAAGGCACAATCGTAGGTGTAGACATAAGCAGCTACGCGATTCAGGAAGCCAAAAAAATGTTTCCCTGCAACAACATTTTCTTCTATAAACTGGATCTTTCGAAGAGGCCTGACGCCGAATTTCTAATCGCAAAACACGGAGTGTTCGACGCATTTTTTTCGAGAGACACAATAGAGCATATACCAAGGGAAAAACACAGGGCGGTACTGAGAAACCTATTTCGTCTGTTAGCAGACAACGGCGTCGTCTTGGCAAGCGTAGCCAACGGCCTGAACCCGTACTCATACTTCTGCGACAGGACGCACGTTGGGTTAAGGACGCCTTTTTCTTACAACAATCTTTTCAAAGAATCAGGCTTCGAGATCGTTAAGTCCTTTGAAAAACAGGGAATACCAGTGTCGCGTAGATCTAAAGAAGACGAACTGCTGAAAGAGGTTACAATCCCAATTTTTGGATTCGCGGTCTACATATTTGCCAAAAAGAAGACAGCGCAACGAAATTCTGACCTAAACAATGGAGCCAC
>JAGTQS010000078.1 GCA_018397055.1 Candidatus Bathyarchaeota archaeon
TTTCTAGTTAGTTTTATATCTTAATTCAAAAGGAACGTGCTTCATCGATTTTGATTTTTGTTCATTTAGTTCAGTGCTAAACGAAAAATATATATGTTAGTGAATAATATTTTGACCAATTATATAATAGAATATATGGAGGAATTTTACTCAACACGGTATCTAAAAAGGATTGGCAAATTAAGTCATACCTCAAATATTTTTACGTGTTTGCCAATCTTGGACGGTCAAAAAATTTTGGAGGTAAACATTTTGTCTGAAAGTGGAAAAACAGAAACAATTAGAACAATTGATGAAATAAATGAAAAAATCCGAAAAGGAGACGCAGTTGTGTTAACAGCTGAAGAGATGATTAGGCTGGTTGAGAGCAGTGGGGTTGATGTTGCAGCTAAGGAGGTCGATGTTGTTACTTCTGGAACTTTTGGGGCAATGTGTAGCTCTGGTGTTTTTCTTAACTTTGGACATTCCGATCCGCCAATTAAGATGACTCAATGTTGGCTTAATGATGTTCCAGTGTACAAAGGAATAGCTGCAGTTGACGGTTACCTTGGCGCTACAGTTTTAAGCGAAACCTTAGGGTTCGAGTACGGCGGGGGACATGTCATTGAAGACCTTGTCTCTGGTAAAGAAATTCAGCTTCGAGCTGAATCTTATGGAACTGACTGTTATCCTAGAAGACATATTGAGACAACAATTACCATTGATGATTTGAACCAAGCTATGCTTTTGAACCCTAGAAACTGTTACCAAAGATATGACGCCGCAACAAACAGTACAGACCGAGTGTTATACACTTACATGGGAACTTTGCTTCCAAACTACGGAAACATAACATTTTCTGGCGCTGGACAACTGAATCCTCTATGTAAAGACCCGAATTACGAGACTTTAGGGATTGGGACGCGAATTTTTCTTGGTGGAGGAATTGGATACATAATAGGAGAAGGAACCCAGCACAATCCTATCACTGGCTTTGGAACATTGATGGTTAAGGGCGACTTGAAACAAATGAGCAGTCGATTCCTCCGCGGGTCTTCTTTTTATCGATATGGAGTAAGCCTTTACGTTGGAGTCGGAATTCCAATACCTATCCTCAATGAAAAGATCGCCTCAACGACAGCTGTGAAAGATGAAAATATTTTTGTCTCCGTTAAGGATTATGGCATTCCTTCTAGACCTGACTTAAGGCCGTCTGTGAAAAAAGTCTCATACGCTGATTTGAGGTCTGGAAAGGTTGAAATTAAGGGTAAAGGTGTACCTTCTTCATCATTGTCGAGCTACAAAATGGCTGTTGAAATCTCCGAGGTTTTAAAGAAATGGATTCAAGACGGAAGGTTCCTACTTACTGCCCCCGTTGAAAAACTTCCTAAACAAAGCGTTGTTAAGCCTTTAGAAATAAGGAAGAAAGAACCAAAGGTTTCAGAAATAATGAGAACCAACGTGATCACAGCAAATCCAGATGACGATGTGAAGGAGATTGCGAAGAAGCTTGTTGAAAAAGGAATTGATCATCTTCCAGTCGTTGACGGCGCTAGGAAACTAGAAGGTATAGTTACCTCGTGGGATCTCGCGAGAGCTTTGGCCAGTGACAAAAAAAGGCTTGAAGAGATCATGACGAAGAAGGTAATTACAGTTTTTCAAAACGAATCTATTGATGTCGTGGCAAGGAAGATGGCTAAACATAACATCTCAGGAGTGCCAGTTGTCGATAAAGAAAACCATGTGATAGGAATTGTAACAACGGATGACATTTCCAAGAAACTAGTAGGAGGAAGAACTACGATATGATTGTTCGACTTACCTATTCGCCTGAAGTTGTTGAAAAACCTGTACTCGCAGAGGTGATTCTAAAAACTGGAGTTCCAATCAACATATTGGAAGCAAAGGTTAATGCACAAAAAGGCGAACTTGTTGTCTCAATACCTGCAAAGGGAAAAACTCTTGAACAAATTCTCGGCTTCTTTAAAGAAGCTGGGGTGATAACTCAAAAATTCACGCAAATTTTGCAGATTGATTTTAATAAATGCACATCTTGTGGTGCCTGCATCTCGCCGTGTCCAACAAGAGCATTGAGGTTCAGTCTTGATTGGACATTAGAGTTCGACGAGGAAAAATGTGTGGCTTGCAGAACATGCGTGAATGCCTGTCCTGTTAAAGCTATTGCTGTTCCTTAATTTTGGCGGAAATTACTGATGCAAAAACAACTATATGAACAAGGTTTCCTGATTAGAAAATCAAAGATTCATCTTAAAAGTGATAGTGAAAAAGCGATTTTCGAAGCTATTAAGGACATAAAAAATTATCTGAAAGAAATTATGAGTTACATAAAAATCCACCCCGAGTTCCAGCATACACTTAGACCAATTAATGTTTTGCCGGATGCTCCAGAATTAATTCGGTACATGGCGAATTCGGCTTTGAAAGCAGGCGTTGGGCCGATGGCTTCTGTTGCGGGCGCCATTGCAGATTTCGGTATGAAGGCGATGCTTAGGTCTAATGCGAAAACAGCTGTTGTTGAGGACGGAGGCGAAATAGCTGTAACTACTGATCAGCCTGTTATAGTGGGGTTGCTTTCAAGTTATCCAGGTCTTTCAGGAAAAATCGGCTTTTACATTGCGAAGGAAGACAGTCCTTTAGGGATTGCCACCAGCTCAAGTAAGACTGGGCGAGTTCTGAGCTTTGGCGAAGCTGATTCGGTAACTATCGTAGCAGACAATGCGTCTTTAGCTGATGCAGCAGCTACTGCTGTTTGCAATGTTGTTGCAGGTACAGATATATGCAAATCTATTAGGCGAGGGCTAGATCGAGCTAAAGAAATTAGTGGAGTTCATGGAGTCATCATTATTCGAGAGGGTCAGATAGGACTTTGGGGAAGACTTCCAAGAATAATAAACGTAAAAGGATAGTAACAATGAACGTTTTTAGTTGAAAATCAGATGGTATTGGATATTTCAGAAGCCTTTGGATAGGAACCTAGCACTTTTACGAAGACCGCTTTGTTTCTAAGACCCTCTAATGCCTCTGTACATCGTTTTTCAGTCCTGTGCCCTTCAAAATCAAGATAGAAATTATATTCCCAAGGCTGCCTCTTTGTTGGTCTAGACTCAATTTTTGTCAGGTTTATGCCTCTTTTTGCGAATTCGCCAAGGGCTTGATATAGTGCGCCAGGGATATGTTTTGTTGAAAAAATGATAGACGTTTTATCATTTCCAGAAGCTGCAGCGTCATTTTTTGATAATACAAAGAAACGTGTAAGATTGTTTGGGGTGTCAGAGATGTTTTTGGAAAGAATTTCCATCCCGTAGATTTTTGCAGCTTTTTCTGATGCTACTGCTCCGGCGTTCATCATTCGCTTCTCTTTTATCATTTTTACACTGCCAGCTGTATCGTAGGTTGAGATTATCTCGCAATTAAGTGTTTCAAGGAAATTTCGGCATTGAGCAAGAGCTTGTGGATGTGAATAAATGACTTTGATGTCATCAAGTTTCGTTCCCTTATTCGCAATAAGGCAATGATCAATTTTTAAGACGATTTCACCGCAAACCTTGTGGTCATACATCAAGAACAAATCATAAACTTGATTGACGCTTCCCTCAATTGAGTTTTCAATGGGAACAACGCCATACTCGGTTTCTCCTATCTCAACCTTCTTGAAAACGTCCGAAAACCCCTTGCATGGTACAGCAATTGCAGTATCACCAAAGAACTTGTAGACTGCGCTTTCGCTGTACGCCCCTGGTTCGCCTTGATATGCAATTTCTTTTTTGGGACTCATTTCAGTTTGGAATCCTTCGTTATTTTCTTTAGTAGGACTTCTTTTCTCTATACTGTGAGCTACCAACCCCTGAAGGGTGTTGGCTTCCGAGCTTGCAGGCTACTATTTCTCTTGCCTGTTCATCCTCGGTTTGGGCTAGCTCAACTGTAGCCCCTCGATCCGCGGCTTTAGCCAAAAAAGGCAGACCGATGTTTAAGGCTCCATTGTAGTCGGCGTTGAAATATTTGCAGCAATCCTAACACCACAAAGTAGACTGGTTGACACGTTCTGTGTTTTTTGAACAGCATTTCCAACATGTCCTTGAGCTCCAACGTTCATCAACAACTTTTGTTAGTAGCCCCCTTTCTGCCCGCTCCTCCTCGATGAACCTGATGATTCTGCCGTAGCTCCATCGTGTTAGTAGTCTTCTCAGCCTCCTTTTTCCGTTGCCCTTGAAGTTCTGGTATTTTATGCCTTTCGGGTAGCCGACTGCCAGCAGGCATCCTTCAGATAGGTCAGTCAGCTTCTGGGCGAAAAGGCGGTCAAAATGTTGGGCGACGCGTTTTCTCTTATGCCTTAACCGCTTTAAAGCTTCGTACTTCTTTACATGCTGTAGCTGTGACACCAGTCTGTTCAATCGGTCTAGGTGATGTTTCTTTTCTCCATCATGGAGGGTTAGGAAGGATTTAGGTGTGAGTTTTTCGCCGTTTAGCAACACGGTTGCCGCGTGGCGTTTAACACCCAAATCCACTCCCATCACGCCTGCGATGGGTCTTTCATGAACTTGATACTCCACTTTCACGTGGACGTAGAACTTAAATTCTTTCTTGACGATTTGAAAGCTCTTGATGGCGCCCCTCTCCAAAAGGCCTATATGATATCTAGCTGGGTTGAGCAATATTGTCACCCATTCGCCTCTTTTCAAGGTGGCTACGCGGATAACGTATTTTGTCATCTTGATATTCTCCGTCCTCTCCAGCCTTCCTATACGGTAGTCAAACCAGATGGGAGTCTTCCTGTTATTGCCGTTAGTGAACGGTCGGCAGGGTTCCCTCTTCAGAAGCTTCTTAACCCATATCTCGTCTCCACGTTTTTCTGCGATCTTGAGCTTCCTTGACCATGCTCTATGTTGTTCTTCATAGCTCCGCCACATCCATAGGGCGGTGTCGCCACAGCATTGGACAAGACCCGCGCTTAACCCCGTTTGCCCCTTTATCTCAGCTTCCAAAAGGCGGTCTCTCAACTGGCTTCTAGTTCTGATGTCGTGCGCTCCGATTAACCTCGACCATGAGGCTACACCGTAAGTCAACCTGGCCGTCAACCCATCCAAAATGCTCAGCTTACGCTTCGTACTCATATAGTGAACGGGGATCTTAACGGTTTTGATTACTTGCATTTTATCTCCTTTTTTGGGATTCGATGTATTGCTCTATTACCTGCGAACTTACATTGCCTGCTGTACTGACGAAATAACTTCTAGTCCACAAAGTCGGCATCTTCAGAAGTTCAGGAAACTCCCGTCTCAAAACCCTTGAGGTGTATCCTTTTATTTCCCCTAGAATCCTGTTGGGGGAGAGCCTTGGGTTACCTTCTATGAAGAGGTGCACATGGTCGGGCATGATTCTCAACTGGATAATTCTGCATTCTAGTTGTTGAGCCTTTTCATAGGTCAGCTGCTCCAACCTTTCAGCCAGCCCTCCAGTCAATATCTTTCTCCGATATTTTGGGCTCCACACAAAATGATAGTTCATCAAGTATACGGTTGTCGCTGTCTTTTGATATCCCCTCG
>JAGTQS010000079.1:0-4297 GCA_018397055.1 Candidatus Bathyarchaeota archaeon
TTGTTCTTCCCATAGGAGTAATAACCTATAGGTATTATTTGAGGGTGTGGAACCCTCGCTGACGATACAACGTGGAGTAGCCGCTCTGTCTAGGCGGAAGCAACAGTTTCTTAACACTGAATATGACAGGCTGCAGCGTTTCTTGCAGGCAGGCGAAGACTACACAAGTAGGGAATGCCACATTTGTGGTTGCGAAGACAAGAGAAAAACGCAGGGATTGTTCGTTTGCTGCCACTGTGGAGAATATAATGCCAATTTGAACGGCGCTATTAACATCGGTAAAAAGTTTGAGAGGGACTTAGGCTACATGCCTTTGTCTGGCGTATCCTGTGAACATGCGCTTAACTCCGAATGCTCTATATCGGAGAAGCCATACTACTTGTAGGATGGTAGTTCACCGTTCTTAAGACCACACGCATATAATCAGCTAAAGCTGAAAAGTATCCCCTGTCGTAATCAGCGTGAAGAGTGTTTTCGCTGTTCTGCTTAAAATCCAAATAATGCCTCTTTAACGCCTCAGTATCGTTTAAGTCAAGGTTGCTGAAAAACTCGTAAGACTCTCCGCTTGACCGATAGGTTAAGACTATCCCACTTAAAGCTTCCAGATACCCCCTGTTAAACTCTTGCAGTTCACTTCTCTTCATTTTTTCTGTTATGCGTTCAAGAATTCTTTCAGCCTCAGCGAACTTCCTTTCTGAAAGAAGCTGAAACAGCCGTGTTAAATGCACTAAAGGAATGCTCATGTTACTCAACGCTCTGCTGTTCCTCATCAACGTCCTCAATACCATTTTCAGTAATCATAAAAAGACATTCACCCTCTGGAAGATAAGGACTAGAGACAAGACGAGCGATCCTAACCGGTCCACGCTTCGCTTTACGAAGAAAAATCCGCGTGTGGCTCGTATGTGCGACAATATGGCCGCCAACAGGACGAACAGGCTCCTCAAAAAACACTTCTGGACTAGCCATAACTTGATTTGTCACAAAAGCAACAGAATTGAATGCTCTAGCAAGCCTGATAAGTTTATGCATATGCTGATTAAGTTTTTGCTGCCTCTCAGCCAGACTTTCTCTACCAATATATTCACTTCTGAAATGCGCAGTCAAAGAGTCTACAATGATTAGCCGAATGTTGTTTTCTTTAACAATTTTGTCTGCGTTCTCCAACAAAAAAATTTGGTGGTCCGACGTGTAAGCCTCAGCCAATATGATGTGCTTAAAAGCTTCCTCAGGATCTAAACCCACATGCCTAGCCATTGGGGCTATGCGTTCAGTTCTAAAAGTATTTTCAGTGTCAACGTAAAGAGCGCCGCCTTCTAGGCCTCCTTTTTCGATTGGAAGCTGAACGTTCACGCAAAGTTGATGAGCAATTTGACTTTTACCTGACCCATATTCACCATAAAACTCTGTGATCGACTGAGTTTCGATTCCTTTTCCTAAAAGCGCATCGAGCTTTTTACTTCCAGTTGTTAGCCGCATAACGTTTTGCCTTTTTTCAACAATCTCGTCAACCCTTATAAAAGAAAAGGAACTGGAGGAACGTGCAGCGTTAATTATCTCAAAGGCTTTCCGCTCTCCTATGCCTGCTTGAACCAGTTCCCTCACGGTTGCCATGGCTAAGGATTCAACGGTGTTAAAGCCAAGTTCACGTAACCTATTTGCGGTTGATTGGCCTAACCCAGGAATCTCATCTATGCTGGCAAACTTTTTTTTACTAGGTTCTTCGCTGTCCATTTAAATCTCTACTTTATTCTAGAACATGAAGATATTTAAATTAGACGAAGAAAGAAAATAAAGGCAGGAATTTCGCTCTGACTTTTTAAGAGGATGGCATGGTTGATTACAAACGTCTTGATTGAAGAAGTCGTAGTGAATCTTCTAAGACAATCGGTTACAAGGCTACCAGGAGACGTAAAAACAGCGTTAAAAAAAGCATATAATAACGAGAAAAACCCCATTGGGAAAACACATCTTAAGGTAATATTAGAAAACATAGAAATGGCAGAAAAAACAAGTACGCCTATGTGTCAAGATACAGGCATAATCTCTTTTTATCTTGAAGCAGGTTCCAAATTCAGAGACTTACATAAAATCGAGGACGTTATCCGCAAAGCAGTTAGACGGGCAACCAAAGAAATACCATTACGCCCAAATGCCGTTGACCCGTTTACGCAGAAAAACACAGCTGACAACATTGGCAGGCACATTCCATACATACATTGGAAAATCCTAAAAGGCAATTTCCTGAAAATTACCGCTTTCCCCAAAGGATGCGGCTCAGAGAACATGTGCGCATTAAGAATGATGACGCCGAGGGATGGATTAAAATCAGTAAAAGAGTTCATCATAGACAGAGTTATAGAAGCTGGCGGTATGCCGTGTCCACCAACAATCATTGGTGTAGGAATAGGTGGCGGGTCAAACATTGCAATGGAACTTGCAAAGCAAGCTCTTCTAAAACCTTTAGACCAAATGAACCCTGATGAAAGAATCGCCAGGTTTGAACGAGAACTGTGCGAAGATGTTAACAAGACTGGAATTGGACCCATGGGTTTGGGCGGTGACACAACGGCACTTGCTGTTAAGGTTGAGTATGCACACAGACACCCTGCTTCCTACCCAGTTGCAGTGGCCTTTCAGTGCTGGGCAGCTAGAAGAGCAACAGCCATTATAGATGAAAAGGGAAAGATTGAATACATCACTAATAATCTGTAAAATTTTAGTTTCATTAACAGTTTTGGAAAGGATTTAAATGAAGACAATTGAGCTCAAAACGCCCATTCTGGAAGAAGTCATCAGGAAACTTAGAGTTGGAGACACCATCTATTATACGGGAACTTTATTTACAGCCCGCGACGCAGCTCATAAGAGAATATTACAGCACCTGCAAAACGGAAAGAAGCTTCCTTTTTCGATCAATGGAGCTCCTCTGTATCACTGCGGACCTCTAGTTAGACAAACAAGTACAGGATGGACCGTTATAGCAGCTGGACCAACCACCAGTATGAGGATGGAAGCCTATGAAGAGGACATGATAAAAAACCTTGGTGTTCGGCTAATTATCGGCAAAGGCGGAATGGGCGAAAAAACAGTGAGGATCATGAAAGAGTTCGGTGCAGTCTACGGCACCTTCACGGGAGGCGCAGCTGTTTTGGCTTCCAAATACGTGAAAAAAGTCAGAGACGTTCAATGGCTAGATCTGGGAGTGCCTGAGGCCATCTGGGTACTCGAGGTTGAAAAGTTCGGGCCATTAATTATTTGCATCGACTCATACGGAAACAACCTTTATGCAAAAGTTCAGGCTGAAGCGGAGAACAACAAAGCCAAAATACTTGAAAACCCGAGTCTTTAATGGTTCCAGAACACGCCTTTGTTTTTGAGTAGTAACAATATTGCTGCAAACAAGACTCCAGAAACTGTGGTTATGGTGAGTAATGGTGCCAACTTCGCAACAATTATTGCTGCTGCAAGATAGAACTGCATTTCACCAACCGTGTCTTGTTTCGCTTTTGACAAGGCCTGTTCATAAAGAAGCCTTGCGAGATATTTGTAGGGCTGATAAATTGGGTTAATCCCATCGAGAACCTTTATTGCTTCTTCAAGCAAAGGCGAATATAAGTATAAATCCGGTATGTTGAAACCCCAATTGTTTAAATGTTCCGCAATTGACTTATTCGATGCGAGGCTTAAGTAATAAACAAGCTCTGCGTTACTGGATATGAGTTGTCCTTTTAATGTTTTGAAGAACCGTGCATAGTATTCTAGTTCGCTATCTTTCTCAGCTAGTGACCTTACAACGTAATACGCAGCTGTGTAGTAGTATCCAATGTTTTCAGGTTGGCGGTTCATCGACCAATCTTGAATAAACCCAAAATTTTCTCCAACTAATTTTTTAAGGTAAGCAACAGACTCCTCCATTTGTCTACTTATTTCTTCCATTCCCTCATAGCCCATTTGTTTCGCTATTTCCATGCTCACGTACTGCGCCATGCCTTCGTGAAACCACAATAGAGACTTGGGTGAGATGCCTGCTTTCCACAGGAAATGGTGAACTAACTCGTGAAGAGCAATAACTTCGATGTATCCTTCCACGTATCTTGTGAAAACGAAGTTAATGTTGATGTCTCCCATTCTGTTCGAGGAAAAGGGAACATAGCCACCTATCGAAAGTAGCGATTCGAAGTCTGGAATAAAGAATTTCACATTAGCTTCTTCCAATGTGGCATTGAACAAGTCAACAAGGTCACTGTACGTTTTATTATAAAGGTCAAGTATTGATGTTGCATACTCAATGTAT
>JAGTQS010000079.1:4310-4938 GCA_018397055.1 Candidatus Bathyarchaeota archaeon
CAAAAGTGAAAACACCGTTAGTAAGCTCCACTAGGTCAGGTTCTTTTTCCGGCGTCGTGAATCCTATCTCTATGCGGAGTAGGTTATCAGTTTCTGAAATGTCGTCGAAAAACACGCGTCCAGATGAAAAAGAGCTTGGATTATATGAATAAGTGTTTCCATAAACCAACGCCTCATTTTGATTTACTTTAAAATCCTGGGGAAAAATCACAACAGCCTCAAATCTGTTACCTGGTTCGAACCCAATTTGTGGTGAAAAAAATATACCGTCCGGCTCGATTATCATTGCAGCAGTAGAAATGTTGTATTGTATGTTCAACTGAAATTCCACAGAATCAGAGATGAACGAGTAGAAAAATACTTCATAGAAATAGAACGAACTGTCTGTCACATTAGCTGAGTCGCGAAGCGACCAATCGGTAATTGTGCCTTTTACCGTATTGTTCGTCCAGTCTGAAAACCGTGGGACGAAAACCCACGATGACCCACTTGCTTCTTGAGAGATATACGTAATGTTGACGATTGTAAAGCCACCTCTGTCCACCACAAACTCATAACGGTACAACCCAGATGAAGCAACAGAACCCTTTGTCGCTGGCAACAGAACAGTTGAAAAAAGGAGAAAAAA
>JAGTQS010000079.1:4949-5512 GCA_018397055.1 Candidatus Bathyarchaeota archaeon
TAAGGATATCCTTAAAGGCGTTGGAAGAGTGTGATTTGAATCTCATAACGTTCTTTCAGCCTTCAACATGATTTCATCGACAAACGTATGAATAATAAAAATTACATTCCTAAAGATATTAACATTATGAGGTTTACCGTTTATCGACCCAACGCAAAGTTTTATTCATCGCATTAACATATAAATAACTTAAGCCTTCATCTAGAAGGTTTTAGTATGAAGACATACCTAACCATATGGTTTAACAGCGAAGGGGCAGCTCCATCCGAAGTTGTCCAAAGGTTACGGGCTATGGGATTTGAGCCGATGCAAGGATATTATGACCACGTCTACGACTGGAAGAAGAAGGTTACAATAGACGACATCCTGCAGCTCAGCGACGCAGTTCATCAAACCCTTAAGGGGCTAAACGTCACATACAAACTAGAAACAATATAAAAAAAGTCCCAACGAAACCTCAGTTAAGTTTGAGCTGAGATTTCACTAAATTTATATTCTACGACAGCAAAATTTATATCCTGAGTTGTGCACTCGAAAATTTTGCACAGCAATCTAATTGAGAT
>JAGTQS010000080.1:0-1543 GCA_018397055.1 Candidatus Bathyarchaeota archaeon
CTCAGAGATTTGTTTGTGATGAAACTCGTCCTTTGTCAGAAAAATCGTGGGGATGCGGGGAATGTTGTGTTTTTCGAAGAGACTGTAAAGGTGGATTTTGTTTCCGCAAATCCGTATAGATTTTGGGTCGTCGACAACTTTTATGCCCAATTCCCACGCTGTCTTGGACACTACGTAAGAAGTATAAAGGGGATCAGTTGTGGCACGTATGAAAACTGCATCGTAATTGGGTATCTTAGAAACGTCCTGCTTAAACAAGAAATCAAAACCGTGCCCCATTCCCTCGGCGGTTTGTTTGAATTTTTGAAGCGCTTCTGCCTCACTGGGATCTAAGAAATTGTATTTTTCAACAAAACAAGCTATCTTAGCCAATATTTTCCCCCGATTTTTGAGATTTGAGCAATTTCTTCGGAAATCAGTTCCAGGTCTACTGGCGTTAGTTCTTCAATTTCTATTTTCTGGATTCCACACAAATAGGCTTCGCCGTCGCATTCTTGAATGTGCAGTCTGCAAATTGGAAGTTTGAAAACTTCGTAAAATCTTCTTGAGATTTCTTTAGGAAGCCCGTGACAACCGCTTTTGCCAAACATCGTTTTCACTGAAACCATTTTTCCGCGAAGTGGTTGTGCGCAAACCGTGAATTTGTGGTTTAAGCCGAAACTTCTTAGTGCCCTGTAAAGCGCCGTTTCGTTATTAGCTACTCTATAACCTCCGTTTGAGAAGGGATTAACCGCAAAAATAAGCATTGGAAAACCGAATTTTTTGATTAGTTGCCTAGCCGAATCAGTCACCACGTATGGTAGTGTTGGGATTCCGTGTTTTGTTGCTTTGATTAGAAGTATAGGGTGTCTGTAGGCGTCGATGGCGTTTTCGCTTCGTGGAATCACGGGGTTTCCTAAAACTTCAGCATGTAAAGACACGTAGTAGCCCATCTTCATGTAACGATAGTCATTATTTATGTTGAGAACATAATCTCTAACAGACGAGTTGAGGAACCTTGTCGGCTTCATCGCACCATTGTTTTCTGTCAAGTTAACATTTGAGACTATCAGCACAGCATTATGGCACCAGGGCCAATTTTCCGTATTTACTGTTTCTACATTTAAAACTATCGAATACTCTGCACGCCAACTTGGTTTCCACGAATGGAAGCTAAAAAATAATGCTTAAATATACGATTAATCGTAATCTATTTTTAGCATGCTCGGTGAAATTGATGGAACAAGAAGTCACATTTGTAATTGAGGAGTATTTAGAAGCCATATATCGGCTTCAAGAAAAAAACAAGGCAGCGAGAACGAATGATTTAGTGAAAATGCTCAATGTCGCGCCAGGAACGGTTACAAACACGGTTGAACGGTTGGAAAGAGAGAGTTACATAACACATGTACCCTACAAAGGCGTAAAACTCACTGAAAAAGGAAACAGCATAGCACTTCAAGTTTTGAGAAGACATCGATTATCCGAACGCTTGCTAACCGACATTTTACACATAGACTGGGACAAAGTTCACGAAGCCGCATGCAGACTTGAACATGGTATA
>JAGTQS010000080.1:1596-1882 GCA_018397055.1 Candidatus Bathyarchaeota archaeon
CTTGTCCTCACGGAAACCCGATTCCTACGCAACAAGGGACCATTGTGGAGGAAGACTCTGAACCACTCTCCCAACTCAATGCACATGAAAGAAGTACAATAGTTAAAATAGCCAATGAAAATCAAGAATTGCTTCATTATCTGGGCACAATGGGAATTGCGCCTGGTGTTTCGGTTGAAATTGTCGAGAAAGCACCTTTCGGTGGACCTATAACAATCAAGATTAACGAAGTCACGCATGCATTAGGACCCGAAGTTGCATTCGTTATTAAAGTTAAGAAAAAGAA
>JAGTQS010000080.1:1889-3088 GCA_018397055.1 Candidatus Bathyarchaeota archaeon
AGATCAAAATGAAACTAACCTTACCTCAAGGCTATAATCGAATACGCTTCAGAAGAAGACGCAGATCCCGACATAGACACGGAAACCTCTTGCCAATAACAGAACTTGAACCCGGCGAAAGAGGCGAGATCGCATGCATCAAAGGAAACCGAAAGATAACCCAAAGATTGGCAGACCTCGGACTAACCCCGAACACTTGCATTTCAATAGTGAAAACCGCGCCCTTCAACGGTCCCGTCGAAATTGCCGTAAGAGGATGCAAACTAGCCATCGGACGAGACATAGCCGAAAACATCTTGGTGAAAACGAAGGAAAATTAACAATGAATTCCTCTTGCCATGCTGACGAGTTAAAAAAGAAAACCATTGAAGAAAAGACGGAGTTAACCATTGCGTTAGCGGGTAATGCCAATGTTGGGAAAAGTGCGATTTTTAATTGTTTAACGGGTTCGCATCAGCATGTTGGTAATTGGCCGGGCAAGACGGTTGAGAGAGCTGAGGGTAGTTTAAAATTTAAGGAGTATAAGATCGACGTTATCGACTTGCCAGGCATCTATTCCTTCTCAACGTTCTCTTTAGAGGAACTCGTCTCCAGAGAATACATAGCTTTAGAAAAACCTGACGTAGTGATAAATGTTATCGACGCATGCGCGCTAGAACGAAATCTCTTCTTTACCCTGCAATTAATGGAATTGCAAGCGCCTATCATAATAGCGTTGAATCAGGTCGACTTGGCAAAGGCTAAGGGAATAAAAGTTGACGAGAAGAAATTAAGCGATTTTCTCGGTGTGCCTGTTGTTGCCACCGTGGGGATTAGGGGAGTCGGTGTGTACGAGCTTGTTGAGAAGGCGATTGAGGTCTCAAAGGGAAAATTAGAAGTTGCGCCTAAAGCGAGCGAATATGGAAAAGAAGTGGAGGAAAGAGTTAAAAAATTAGTACTGCTTTTAGACAAGTTCAAGTTTTCTTATCCTTCACGTTTTGTAGCCTTAAAACTTTTAGAAGGAGACCAAGAAGTAAAAAAAGAAGTGCAAAAGAAAAATCCTCAAATCGTAGAAACCGCGGAAAAATATGCAAAGGAAATCGAGCAAATTCACGGTGAATCTTGCCCTGTGGTGATTTCTTCAGAAAGATACATAATTGCCAGTAAAATTACTAGGGAAGTTCAAGAAACTGTAGTTCTCCAAAAAACAAGTCTTGCAG
>JAGTQS010000080.1:3095-3320 GCA_018397055.1 Candidatus Bathyarchaeota archaeon
TGATGAATTAGCAACGCATAAGATTTTTGGCTATCTTCTGATGATTGCAGTTATGTTTTCTGTTTTTTATGTAATATTCATGTTCGGTAGCTTTTTGTCTACTATAATTTCGAATTTCTTCAGCATCTTTAAACCAGAAACCCTCGGTGTAGCTGAGAAAATCGTTTGGGAAGGCATAGTCGGCGGGTTTATTGCTGCTGTGACGTTAGTTTTGCCTTATGTTTT
>JAGTQS010000080.1:3344-5322 GCA_018397055.1 Candidatus Bathyarchaeota archaeon
ACGCCAGCAAAATGTATGCTAGCCAGAACCGCTCCACCTGCCACAAAATAGGATTGCACGGAAAGGCTATAATCCCCATAATATTAGGTTACGGTTGCAACGTACCAGCGTGTTATTCATGCAGAATCATGGAAACCCAACGAGACAGGTTGATTGCGGCTTTTGTTGTAACGTTTGTGCCTTGCACTGCCCGCATTATAGTCATCCTCGGGCTGGTCGCGGCTTTTGTGAACATAGAATGGGCGTTTGCTCTTCTTCTAATCGACCTAGCGTTGATTCTGATTATGGGAAGAATTGCGTTCAAGGTTATTCCTGGCGAATCCATGGGGATGATTATGGAGTTGCCTTCTTTGAGGAAGCCTTCAGGGCGTGTGATTCTAGCGCAAACTTGGGCAAGAGTTAAGTCGATAATTTACATAGTGTTCCCAATTTATGTGGCAGGTGGAGCGGTTCTGGCTAGCATACATTTTGCTGGCGTGCTTGAACCAATAGAAAATGCACTTGTTCCTGTGACTGTTTATTGGCTTGGTTTGCCCTCGGTGGTCGGTATTCTTCTTTTGTTCGGCGTCGTTCGCAAGGAATTGGTAGTCGTTATGCCAGCCATTTTTTTCGGCACAACCAACCTAGCCGCCATTTTCACTCCTGTGCAGATGATAGTGTTAGCTTTTGTTACGATGATCTACGTGCCATGCGTCGCGACTTTCGTAATGCTTAAACGAGAATTCGGATGGAAAACAGCCACTTACATAACCATCTTTGAACTTGCCTTAGGCATATTTCTAGGCGGAATCTTCTTCAGAATACTAAGTCTTGGGAGTTTTGGTCTCTAAAAAACGCTGCGTACCATAGTAGAACCAGTGTTTTCTATATTCGCAACATCACGGTTTCTTCACGTTAAATCGCACGCAAATCATGAACATAACGATATAACATTAATTATTCGATTATTTCCCAGTGGCTTTGGTACTTGTTTAATTCGGTAATTGTATATTCATCGAGTGGATGCTCTCTAACAGGAATTTCTAAATCTTTCTTTTCCATGCAAAGCTCAGTTGAAAAATACCTTTGCCCCGAGTCATTAATCATGGTAACAATTGATCTAATTTCAGGATGTTCTTTGGCAATTTTTAATGCCGCCGCCACATTACAACCTGACGATATTCCGCAAAATATTCCTTCTTCCAAAGCTAATCGTCTGGCGGTTTCAATAGCTTCATCCGATGTGGTTGTGATAATGCCTGATAAGAGACTGAGATCCAAGTTTTTAGGAACGAAACCGTCGCCTATTCCTTCGATCCTGTGAGAGCCCCACGTCCTCTTTGAAAGCATAGGAGCCTCTGTAGGCTCGACGGCGTAAAGACGCACTTTCGGATTTTTTTCCTTCAAAAATTTGCCCACGCCAGTTAAAGTGCCGCCGGTTCCCACAGCCGCAAGAAAACAATCAACCTTTCCTCCGGTTTGTTCCCAGATTTCCGGCGCAGTTGTCTTATAATGCGCGTTAGGATTGTTATGGTTGCTGTACTGATCCACCCACCAATATTTACCAGGGTTTTTGTTGAGAATTTCCTTAATTTTTTTAATATCAAGATCTACATCGCTTTCTGCGCCTTCTGTAAATATTACGTCACCTCCGAAGGCGCGTATCATTTTTACCCTCTCCATACTCATACCCTTCGGCATAACTATGGTTACTTTGTAGCCAAGCAAATGGCCAACAAATGAGCATGCAATTCCTGCATTTCCCGTCGATGCTTCGATTATTTCCATGCCGGGCTTTAGTTCATTTGACTCTATGCCTTTGCTTATCATCTCGTAATAAATTCTGTCCTTGAGGCTTCCAGTAGGGTTGAAAAGTTCCAGTTTGCCAAAGATTGTGGCTGAAACTCTGCTATTTCTTGTGATTTTATCTAATTTGGCCAGAGGAGTTCGGCCTATGATCTTGAAAACGTTGTCGTATGCTTTTCGGTTCATGTCCCAA
>JAGTQS010000013.1 GCA_018397055.1 Candidatus Bathyarchaeota archaeon
CACCTATACACAGTCTGCCTCGTTATATCGAAAAGCTCTGCAATACGGGTCACCGTTAACCCCTTCTTGAAAAGCCTTCTAAAGACCCCTCTAATGTCAGAGGAAAGCCTCATAACACCGCCACGCAAACAAACATAAGCCCACCAACAGAAAAATGTAACGTTAGAAAGTTGACTTTACATGTACCAAAGTTTAATATGGTTATTTTGTTTTTATCATCCAAATTAGCTCACTGCTGGTTATGGGTATGGCTGACACCCGCGTAAATGCTGATTGGACGCTTTTTGTTTGTGTTGTTACGCATGTTTTTGTTCACGTTTATTCCATCATGTACACTGCGCTTTTGCCTGTTTTCATAAGCGAGTTCCAGTTGTCCCTTTTTGAGTCAGGGCTTTTGGCTTCAATCCCCCTCTTGGTGTCGGTCACCTTCAGTTTCCCCTACGCCTTGTTTGCTGACAAGATTAATGCCAAAAAATCGATTGCCCTATGCCTAGTTATGTCGGGAGTTTCAGGTCTCGCCTTAACATTCGCAGAAGACTTTGTTTCTCTCGTTTTTCCTTTGACCCTTATTCAGTTGTCGTCCGTCATCTATCATCCTCTTGCGTTAACAATTGTAAGCGAACTAATGCCGACGCAACGTAGAAGTCGTGCTCTTGGAATCCACGGAGCTGGCGGAACAGCAGGCGTAGCTATTGGACCAATAACCTTAGGGCTTGTTATGGGCAGTTATGGATGGCAGGCTGCATATCTGATTTGGATAATCCCAATTCTGCTTTCAACTCTTTTCTTGCTGAAGCTCCCAGACCCCTCTTTATTAAAGAGTGAATCAACGGAAAAAGTGGACTCAACGTTGCAGAATACAACCAGCACAGCAAAGAATCGCAGTCAGTCCTATTTTCTGCTTCTTTTGGCAATAACCATACAGGGATTAGGAGCGCAATGCATCGGAACTTACATGACGACGTACCTTGTATCAAGCAGAGGACTCAAAGAGGACGTGTCAAGTCTCCTTTATGGTCTTAACTCAGCGGTGGGCATCATCGGCGCTTTAGGAGGAGGCTACCTTGCCAGTTATTCCGGAAACAAAAGGTGGATGACCATCGCCAACGCCGTCGGAATGATAGTCTACTTTGGAATCTGGCAGGGACCAATGTGGATCCTTGTTGCCACATACCTTGTCGGAGGATATTTTGGAGCAAGCACAATGGGTCCGTCAACGTCGTTGGCAGCAGAGTTCTCTCATCGAAACAGACGAGGCTTAGCCTACACCATTTTTATGCTTCCCTTCAGCATAATAGGTGCCATAGCTCCAATCATAGCTGCTGGAATGATCGAGCTTTACGGCATTCAAACCCTTTTTCCGTTCGCAATCAGCTTAACATTCATCAGCATCATAATTTTAGGCTTGTTGCCAAAGGAAAAAACTGAATCCTATAGAAAGAGATAAAGGACTATTCTATTCATATTTAGCAACCTAAGACGTAACCTTAACTTGAACAAAAGTGGTGTTGGCTTGTGAAAATTGTGATGCTGGGTCCCCCTGGGGCTGGAAAAGGAACCTACGCTTCGAGGCTTAATACGATCCTAGGCGTTCCACACATCTCAACAGGCGACATTGTTCGAGACGAAATCAAGGCTCAGACCGAACTTGGCAAAAAAATTAAGAAGTACAGCGACAAAGGCGAACTTGTCCCCGACGAAATCATTATCCAACTTCTCAAAGAAAGACTGGAGAAGCCAGACTGCGGAAAAGGCTTTATTCTCGACGGGTTTCCCCGGACAATTAGTCAGGCTGAGGCTTTGGATAAAATTTCAAACATTGATGTTGTCTTGAACCTTAACGTGCCTGACGAAATCATAGTCACGAGGCTGTCGAACCGTGTTACGTGCAGAAAGTGTGGAGCAATCTACAACCTTTTGACGCTTAAACCTAAAAGAGAAGGCGTATGCGACAACTGTGGGGGAGAACTCTACCAGAGACACGACGACAACCCAGACGTCATAAAAGAAAGACTTAACGTTTACCGCGAAAAAACCCAGCCGCTGATAGACTACTACAAGAAAAAAAGGCTTCTTAAAGATGTTTGGTGTAAGGATCTGATGACGCCTCCAGAAACCGTGGTGGAAAAAATACTCGAAATTTTAGGAGAAACAGGAAAAAATTAGTCCAAGACGCTTTGCGGATAATTGGTGCAGAAATTTTTCTGAAACACCTAAAAGGCGAACTATACTCAAAGCGAAGAAACTTCTAGAATTCCTCGAACAGACCTACCTTTGCTCCTAATATAAGCTAGGGCCTCATTCATCCTCGGCAGACCTGTTCTTGTTCCGACCTTCATTACCTTCAGAGACGCAACAGCATTCCCTAAAAGAACCGCCTTTTTCAGCGACATCCCCTTTATCACTCCAGTTAAGAAGCCTGCGTCAAAAGCGTCACCTGCCCCTGAAGTGTCAACAGCCTTAACTTTGCTGATGGGAACTGTTAAACGCTGGTTTACTGTGCGAACTTGGTAGCATCTTTCTTCTCGTAGCACAACAATTGATGGACCTAAAGCCAATGTTCTTTCCGCAATTTCTCTGCCTCCTTGTTCGCCAACTATTAGGCTAGCCTCCTTTAAAGTTGAGAGAAAGATGTCGGTTAAACCAATAATCTTTCTTTGAGTTTCAGAGAATCTTTCTTGACTACTCCAAAGAGTCTTCCTCATGTTTGGATCATAGGAGACCATTACGCCTTTCTCCTTCGCAGAACTCAAAACTTTCAACGTAGTTTCACGTGTCCGATCTTGCCTAAACATTGCCTCTGAAACGTGAAGCACTTTAGCGCATGTGATGTACTCAATGTCTGCATCTTCTAATGCAAGTTCTGATTCCGGATCAGAGTAACCTGGAAAACGGTAAAAGACGTAGTGCCTTTCGCCACACTTGTCAACTGAGTAAAAAGCAACGCCTGTGTTTCTTCCTTTCACCTTTTTTAAATAAGAAACATCTACTCCTTCTTTCTTGAAGTCGCGCAATATGAACGCGCCAAATTCGTCGTCTCCCACGCAGCCTACGAAAGCCGTAGTTAAACCAAGCCTGGAAGCTGCAACAACCACGTTTGCTACAGCTCCGCCTGCTGATGGAGAAAAAGAACACACCTCGCTTAAGGAAACACCAGTCTTGTTCGGAACGAAATCAACAATTGCAGAACCTAGTCCAACAAGGTCAAGTTTCATTCGGAACTGCACACTCTCGCATAAACGCAAGAAAAACGTGTTTCTCCTTATTTTCCTGTTTACGGTTTATTAATTTTTCGAACATTAGTTTTCACATAAAAATAGAATACCGGCGCTGAAGAAGGACATAAAAAAGAGAAGTTTATGGCAGTTTAACTTCATTAACTAACTCGAGGCTTGTTAAGTCATTTATCGCAATTTTTGCATCTGAAATCGAATAAAGCATATCCTCAATATAGAGGCTACGCTTCACTGAATACTTGGAATCAAAATAGTACCCACTTTTCAGCAGGTCTTCGTTGTTGTCCATGTGGGTTACACGGCCTCTAAGGCTGATTGAGTCCTCAGTAACCGTGAACACGTAGAGTCCTTGCCACACATAATCACCATAAGCATTGGGCGGAACGCCTTCTGGATACTGGCTTTCATCAATCTCAGCAAGCAGTATCGGCAACGCTAAAAGATTGCGGTCTCTGTCAAACAGGAAAGCCTTGTGGTCGTAGAGAACAGGCGAGTCTGTCCCTCTGTCGCCAATTACGTAACTTGCTATTTGCCTAGGATTAGCCATGTCACTAACGTCGAACAACGCAATCTTGACGCCTTGATACCAAGCAAAGTCTCCCTCCTCAGCCTCAACAGTTTCTTTACCGACGCCTATAAGCAAGTTCTCGCTGTACGGATGAAGATAATCAGAGAACCCTGGAATTTTGAGCTTCCCAAGAACCCTTGGAGAAGCTGGGTCGTCAAGCCCAATCACGAACAATGGGTCAACCTTCTTAAAGGTCACCAAGTAACACTTTGCGCCCATGAACCTTGCTGAGTAGATGCTTTCGCCAGGAGCAATGTCTTCGAGTCTTCCCACAATCGTAAGGTTCATGTCCAAAACGTACACGTTGTTGCTTTGGCTCGTTTCTCCAAGAAACCTCTGAAAATCGCTTATCGTTGTGGCAATCCTGAAGTATTCACCGTACTCGTCCATCGAAAACTGGTTTAGGACATGTCCAGGAACCACGCCGCTTGCTTCGCTTGATATTGTGTTGCCCTGTATACGGATCCTTACGATGTGGGTTGTTTCAACATTCATCTCATAATCATAATACGGAATAGCCAAGTAGACATTGCTAAGCGAGGCGTAAACAGAGGTAGATGCTCCTAAAAGGAACGTTTCATAAGTGGGCTCAACACTGTCATCCACAACATTGACGGCGAAGACGGTTGTATAACCGTAGCCATAATCGGTAACATTAGTGTAATAAATGTCTGAAGCCTCAGCCTCTTTTAACCTGCCGTCTTCTATGATGATTGGCAAGCTAACTTCGCCTTCGCGAACAATAACTGGGGTAGTAACAATAACATAGACGTAATCGCCAATCATTCTCGACGAAAAATACCAGCCGTCAGCAGACAAAGTCTTCATAAGAACAGGATCGCCGCGGTCTACGACATCGTAGACCCTAATGTGCACTACAGATTCCGGCGAGAAAACCGTGTCGGGCGTTCGAACGAATTTGATTCCCTGATACGAAGATTCAAAGACAACCAACCTGTCACCGTTTATGAACAAGCCTGAGACAGTTCCGTTGAGCTGGATTTCAGCAACAACCTGTGCTTCGTCAGCTGGGTACGCCTTAATGATGAGAACTTTGTTGTTTGAAACCAGGTACAAGTATTCGCCGTCGCTTTTAACAATGTCCGCCTCGTCGACACCTTCAACCTGAACGTTAGTCTTGGAATAGTCAAAACTGGCTTCAAGAGCTCTAGAGGCTGTTAAAGCCAGCCCGCCTCTTATGACATTAACGTAATAATAAGGGTAATAGCCTGTGTACCCGCTTCTGTTAATGAAGTTCTTAAGCTCAGTGTACGAAGAAAATTTCAGAAGAACAGAACCGTTTGAGGACAAAATAATGTTACTCGGGGCATAAACCAGAAACAACACCAAGTTGATGACAAGTAAACCCAGCGTCAAACCCATTAAAACAGCTGAAAACGACCTGACAGCAAGTTTATTTCCAGCATTCAACAAATCCTTAGAGCTTGCTTTATACATGTTTTTCACTGCATTATAATAGGCCTAAGAATCAACATAATTCTATGTTTTAGAACGTGCCAACAGATCCTGTTCTAAAATTTAGACACATAGTAATAGAGAAATGCTGAAAAGCAGCTATTCTTCCTCAGCCTCTTCTTTGCTGCGGGTAAAGAAGAAAACTCCGACAATCGCTATTCCTGCTACGCCGCCTGCAGCAATAATGTAAAGCCTATACTCGTTATACCAATGGTCGCTTACGGTTAAGCTGACTGAACTGCTGCTGGAACTCTGGTGGAAAGCGTCACCCTCAAGACTCGCCATAATCTGCCATTGACCCTTAACATTCAGCTGAAAACCACTCACCTCATAGGAGCCGTCGGAGCTGGTGTATGCTGTCCTAGTAATCACAGTTCCATCTGGTTGTGTCAATCTTATTGTTACCATCAAGTTTCTTTCAGCAGGAGCAACGTACCCAGATATGTCAATTGTTTCACCTAGAATTGCTGACACACGGTTAATGTTGCACGTTATTGATGTTGGAACCTTTCTTACAACAAAACTGAGGAGTTCACTGTAAGCGTCCCACCACTCTTGAGTTCCAGGCCAACTTGCAGAAACACTCCAAGTTCCAGCCGCATTTGGAGTAAACTCGTAAACAAATGAACCGTCCGCATCAGCAAACACATTTTTCACGACGTGGATATTTTGAATAACAAAATCTAAAGTTACGTTCGCTAATCCCTTTGAGACCCATCCGTTCACCTTGACACCGTCGCCTCCAGTGAGAACAGTGTTAGACAACGCAATGTACAAAGAGGACCTGTTCTTCACGACGTACGACGCTTCTTTCACCGCACAATTTCCAGCGACGTCAGTCGCAACGACTTTGTATTTTACTGTTTTGCCACCAAGCTGACTAGGAATAAAAGCCACAAACTTATTGTCCGCTGCAGATGCCATTTCAACAGTATTCCAGGTAACCCAATTGTCTGTTGTGTAATACAACGTAACGCTTTCTAAACCAACCCCATCATCGCTTGCTACAGCAGTAATTGTAACTTCCTCGTCTGAGCATACTCTGTTAACAACGCTCTGAAGTTCAAGCGTGGGAGCCTCAAAATCTGTCTTAAACATGAACCTAACTGTGCCTTCTCCTTCTTCAGCAATCAGCGCAAGGTGGTAAAGAAGCATGTTAGTATTACTGGCAGATATACCAGAAGAATATTCAATTAACATGTCTTGACCATAATTCTCACAACTATCTGAAGCGTTTGCGTGAATGAACCCCTCGCCAGTTAATCTGAACCCGCCGTAAGTAGCTGACCCAGCTGTAGTTGCAGACCCATACAATCCAGGTTCCCAAGGAAGAGGCATGCCATTTAACATTTCTCCAATGCCTGAAAGTGGGTTTGCCATCAGATACAGTTGAACTTCGTACATGTCAAGGTATGATTCAGGAGGATCTGGAACTATTACTGGAACCTCCACTCTTCCAGATGTCGTTGTGAACTCGTAAGCCCAGTAAGTGTCAACAGTTGGCTCATTTAAGGCGTTTTTGCCTTGCATGTGAACCTCATACCACTGATTGCATTCCAAGTGCTCAATGACCATAAAAGTTCCACCCTTAGCTCCCTTGCTTTCCTTGCCATCGTTCTTTATTAAGAAACTATAGTTTCCAGTATATTCAGGTATAAAGAAAGGATCGTAGACAGTTGTTCCCAGATGCTCAGGTAGCCCAGCTGATTCAGTGTGCATCGATTCAAGTTTGCCGAACGGGTTGTAAACGTAAATGTCGTAATCGGTCTTGTCAACCAAAGGAGTATCGTCTACCCAATCTCCGAAGAAATAAACATGGTATTTTACTCCAGCTCTGAGGCTGCAAACGTAAGTCCAGTTCTCGCCAACTCTAATCTGGTTTTCAGCAACCTTAATGGGAAAAATGGGTTTCCCAATATAGGTCCAGTTTCCAACTTTGTATGGAACCACAGGAACCGCTGTAACATCCTTAACTCCTACATTACCATCATTCAATAAGCTAAAACTACTGAAAAGTACCATAAAGATTAGCATTTCAGCATATCGTTTGTTCATCGAATTCCTTCCAGCCTTGTTTTTTACTCTGGGTTAAGTTAACATCTTATTGGCTATGTGTATGGATAAAAAAGAGTTATGAAAGGCACATATGTATCAGTAACAGATATTGTATCTTCTTTTTTAATGCATTCTCAATGGTTTGTTGAACCAAAAAACAGAGTTATCAGTTGCGGATGCGCGGTTTTTCTATCATAAGGTCATGTTTATTGCTAAGTAGATTCCTGCAATTGACACGATTATTAATACGATTGCATGCTTGAAGCCGGCTGACACTCTTCCTGAAACTATTTTTCCAGTTACTATGCCTAAAATGAATGAGTGAAGAATAAGCGGCGTCACGAGCATCTTCGTGAGCTCCTTAGTCGCAATCATGGTTCCACCAATTATGCTCATGTTCGTGAACAGCTGCAAAAGCATCAAGGTTGTTATGGTCAAAATCCCAGCGCCCATGTATGGCACAAGGAAAAGCGGGGCAAGCTGAGACCTTCGTTCAATCTCAAGTTCTCTAGTCTCCTCGGCAAACTCAGCCAATATTTCGAGGCTTTCCTCTGTTCCTCCCCCAACCTCAATTGTGTCAATTAAGAGGTAAAGGTTAACGAGGCAAATCCAGTTTTTAACGCGGGTCTTAAAATCGTCAAATATTTGCCTAAGTGGTATTCCCCAGCTAATCTCTGCGCTCATGAGCTTAAGGAACTTCGAAAACTTTCCGTAGTCTCTGTCCGCAAGCGACTGTATGCTTTTTTCTGGGCTTAGCCCCGTCTTTCGGTTCTCAACGAGGTCTCTGAGGAAGTTTGTTACTCCGTCAAGGACTCCCTTCTCGTTTTCTGAAAAATGGTTCTCAGAAATGAACATGGGTAAGGATAGGGCAACTAGGCTTATGGCTAAACCCATGGCAGGCTCGGTTCCCTCTTTAAGGGAAAGAAGGTCTCGCAGTATTACAGGTATGTCGGAGATGAAGGGAACCTTGAATAAGGTTACGCCGAAATATGGTAAAACTGTCTGCGAAGCCATGAAGAGGCCTGCTGGTATTGCAGCTACTAAGGCTAAGTATGTTTTCCATTGTGAAATGGGATAATTGATTTGCATTGAATCTGCAAAGTAAAGGAATGCTATGGATACGCCGGGCAACAAAACGTACGAAAAGAAGAAGAACATTTCAGGCGGCATAGCTTGAAATTGGGGAAAGCTTAGAGACACGATGAATATCATGTAGATTCCCAGTGTTCCAAGTATGGCTATGATCGTGTAGCCTTCCATAAGCATAGCCATCCTGTCCCCCATGGCCTTTATCCTTATGGCCATTCTTTTGAACATAGACTCTGTTTGACTGTAAAGATAGTGAAGGACGTCGCCTCCTGTTCTCATAGTAGAGGCATAACCCAGAAGCAATTCCTTGTATTCCTTTAAGCCCAAGGTTTTAGCAGCCTTAGCCATGGCTGACACGGGATCCATGCCGCTTGACAGAATGATTCTTTCAATTCGCCCTATCTCGTTTTTGAGTTTTGGAAGCAGCTCTGTGTCTCTTAGCCTCAGCAAGCTGGCGTACGGTGTTAGGCCTCCGCTTGTCATTACGCTTAGGTACATCGAAGCGTAGGGAATCTCGTTCTTTAATCCAGAAATTTTGTTTGACGCCATTGCTTTCGGAATGACAGCGCCAATAAGCATTACAACGACTGGCGGCATAATTATGATGGGTACCATCAACGGTAATGGTAGAAAAATCGGGAAAAGATTGAGCACCAAGAAAATGGCCATGACTGCTGAGACGTTTGTAACTAGATAGACGACAAACCCGATTATGCTTAAGTATACTTCGGGATGAAGCCTCATGTTTGCCGCCTCCATGTCGTTTTCTATCCCTTTGTACAGCTTCATAAAGCCTCGTCCAAGGCTGCTAAAATGTGCGTAGCAGAAGTCTTCCAGCACTTTTCGCCTCCCTCCCCTTTTTCTAGCCGTTAGGTGTTTTCGGAGTTGCATTCTTCTGCGTCATTAGAGGTGCTTCGAGTTTTTGCAGTTTTTCTTCAGACTTTTTCTTTCTGTTAGAATAGAACTCTATGATTGCTTGTGTAACGTCTTTTTGGCTTCTTTTTCCTGACTTTAAGATTTCATTTAGTACCCTTTCTCTTCTCTTGACTTCTAACAAAGTGTCCGTTTTTGACATCCCTTTTTTAGCTGCTATTTGCTCGAGAAGGTGGCTTTTTTCAAGATGAGTATAGAAGACGTCTTCGGTCGGCGACCATTCAGAAATCAAATTATATTTTCCATATTCAATGATTTCCCAAATGTTTCTCGCTCTTCTACCGAACGCCAACCCCATCTTCTTCTTTGGAAGCTCAACCCTTGAGATGTATATTCCGACATTCATGAGTGGCACATAGACCTCTGCAACGTTCATGGGCGGCGACGTTAACCGCTTAGCAGCATGGTCCAAGCTGTCCGCGTGCATAGTGCAGATGCCTCCGTGGCCTGTTGCAACAGCTTGGAAAAGAGCGTAGGCTTCTTCCCCTCTTACTTCTCCTACAACGATGTAGTCTGGCCTGTAACGAAGGCTGAGTTTAACGAGGTCGAAGAGGCTGATTGAGGTTTCATCTGCTTGGCCAAACTTGAATCCTTGTCTGCTTGTTAGCTGAACCCAGTTCTCGTGCAGCGTGTTTAGCTCTGCGATCTCCTCAACTGTTACTATTTTGTCATGAGGCTTCATCAAGCTAATAAGTGCATTCAGCATGCTTGTTTTTCCAGCGCCTGTGCCGCCAATGATCATCATGCTCATCTTGTTTTCTAACAGAATCCAAAAGTAAGCCGCGATTGTTACGTCGATTGTTCCGATGTTGATGAGGTCAATAACGGAAAATGGGTCTTCACGGAACTTCCTGACACAGAAGCTGCTTCCAAAGGTTGAGACCTCTCTTCTGAACGTTGCCGCAAGCCTATGCTTTCCAGGAAGCATGGCGTCAAGCATTGGGTGTGCGCTTGAGATGTGTTTGTCTCCCATGTGGGCAAGTTTCACAATGAAGTTGTCGTAGTCAGATTCCTGAGTGAACTCGAGATTTGTGGGGATGCTTTCGTATTTTCTATGCCAAACATAGATAGGCCTGTTCAGCCCATTGCACGAGATGTCTTCAATGTTTGGGTCGTTCATTAAAATGTCAAGGCTGCCATATCCAGCTAGGTCGCGTATCACGTAATAGTAGATTTTTTCCCACGATTCGGGTCTAAACTTGCCTATGCTTCTCTTGTATTTTTTAGCTAATCTCTTTGCCTCTGAAAGGATGTACGTGTTAACGTCCACAGATAACGATTCAGGAGAGGCGAGCTCCTTCGTAATCAAGGCTACAATTTTTTTGTAGGCTTTTTCTTCACTGGGGCTAAGCTTAACCTCTTCTGCGATATATTTTAAGCCACCTTCAGATGAAGCAATCTTTACCTTTGCATGAGGATTATGAATCCAGTAAGTTTCAATAATTGAAAATTTAGAATCCTGCTTTTCTTTTTCCTTATCTCGGCTCAAAGGTTTCTCAAATTCATCTTTTTTTCTGGAAAAAAGCCTTGCAAAAAAACCAGGTTTCTTAGACTTAGGTTTCTCTGTTGAAGCTGTTTTTTTCTTTTCTAATTTACTTTGAGCCAAGGCTGAAACCTCCTCCTTTCTCTCTTTGTGTACGTTTTTTTGAAATTGAGAAACCTTCTTTTCCTGTCTTGAGCATATTGCGTGGTATGGAAAGAGCTGAAATTACAGTTGATAAATGGTTTATGAATAATCTCTATGTATCTGAAAATCATCTTTTGTGTTCAGAATACCATTTGAGCTGTTGGCCTTTTTATGGGTAATAGTCCGTATCGCTTGTTTCCTCGTTTTCAGATTCGTCATAAATCCATCCTGTCTTCTCGACATCGTCAACTGTAAAAGTAAACGTCAATCTTTTCCACCACCATCTGCCGCCTCCTCCCCTCCAATAGAATACGTCTTCGGAGTAGAAAGTCACCTTACCGTTTGTTCCCGTCCAGCCGTACACGCTTCCGCTTACTGAGCCACTCCAGTGACCATACACTTTTGCCCCTGTAACATGGTTGTTTTCAGAGTCAACGATAGTAACTGTTGCTATTCCGTATACATAGAACCAGTGGTGAGGAATTGCGCGGACATTCACGTCTGAAATATGCATTTTTTGACCATCCGCCGTGACTTCCAGAACTACAGAGCTGAAGTTTCCCCAGTTTCCTAAAGAATCCATTCCGTGAACGTAAACAGTGTGATTTCCAACGGCCAATTCGGATGCATCTATTTGTACCTTGACATTTTCTAACACCGAGTCAAAATAGCCGTCTAACGCATCCAACTGAGTTCCAGTTCCGTTTTCTCCACAAACATCAATAAAATACTCAGCGTCCACTATGTAGTTGGCTCCTGTGCTTGTGTCATCAATAGTGGCTGTTAAATTTGTCATGGATTCTATGGAACAAGGATTGGGGGTGCACAACACATTCGTCGTAACAGGCCCAGTTTGGTCAGTCGGATCACTTGGTAGCTCGCTGATTAATGTTCCGTTTTCCGGAATGGCTGCGACAACTATTCCACGGCTGTCACGAAGAATCATCTTTATGCTAGTTCGCGGTTGTTCGCAGCCAGGTGCAGAAAATGACACGTTATATACTCCGTTGCCCATGTATGCCATTGTTGACGGGTCTGTTTCATTAAAATTGTTTTCTACGCTTCCAGCCAATTTGTAAAGGATGGTTATGAATGAAGAATCAAGGTCAGTTACGGGAAGACCGTTTTCTTTAAGCATCTTAAATACTACAGCTACGCTTGTGCCTGACTGTTTTGAATTTAAGATCTCCAAACTTAGCTTTGAGGTCACGTTTTGTTTTAATCCGTAAAATCCGTACGACTTGATGTCCAAGTATAAAACTGCGGATACCTGCGAGTAGAATCCAGAGGTGTTCCAGTTGCACTCAAAGTCAAGATCCGTTATACTCAGGTTAAGAGAGCGACCTGCGTATTGTTGCATAATCGTGCTTTGCCACGTGGCTAACAGTTTTTCGCCATATGTTTCTGCCTCAGTATATTCCTCCAAAGTTGAATAGCACGTATAATTGTACAACCGCGATCTCAGCTCGAGCTCATTGGAAACGTCAGCGAGGGCTAAGGCAAGGGCTCCACGAAAGTTTGAAACTATCTGCGTTGCGTCCTTTCGGAAGTCGTCTCTCAGAAGTTCAACATCGGTTAATGTGGTTGACGAAAGCGTGAAAGCGACTGAAATAAACAGTATGGCAATTAACATGGCTGAAGCGACAAGAAACTGGCCTTTTTTGTTGCCGTAAATTCCCGTCATGTTTTATCCCGACCCGAGAATATTCAATTGGATGATGACTATGTCGTATCTGACTTGCAGCAGGATGTCTTTGGAGATTGCGATGTAAATTGATTCCAATTGGTCAGCTGTTGGAGCGTGATAGTATTTGCTTTCGTCAGTGGCAATCTGCTTCATAAGTTCTTCATCTATGTTATCGGTTGAACCTAATCCGATCGTGTAGATTCTTACTCCCTTGCCCTTAAGAGTCTTCGAGCATTCAGATTGATTAATGGCATACTCTCTGGCATACGAACAATTGTTATTATGTGGGGGGGAATGCGGACAAGGCCTGTTAGCTTTTCCGTCTGAGAGGAGAATCATTACCCAAACTGCTTTAGATCGGTTACAATTGACAAACTCATCATTTGCTTTGCTTATTCCGCCTCCAATGTTTGTGTAGCCACTAGCATTTAGGGCGTCGATTTGAGACTTGATGGTTGTTGTGTCGTTTATTAGATTACATCTAAGTGTCGCATCTGTAGAGAACGATACGAGTCCAACTCTGTCTCTGGACATGTTAAGTTGATCCACAAAGGTTTTCGAAGCATTCTTTGCAAGGTCCAGTTTTATTTTTCCACTGTCATCGGTCTCTCCCATGCTTCCTGAAACATCCATAACCAGCATGACGTCGACTGGCTGGTATTCCACTTGAGACAGCGGCAACGAGATTGTGAACGTTCCAATGCCTGAGAATGCGTTATAACTCGAAAACAAGCCTGAGCCCATGTTTGTCGCATTCATTAAGGTATCGTTTGTTAAAGAGCTGCCGAAGGACACGGTGAACACGCAATCTGGAGGAAGAAGGGTTGAAATCAGTGTCTTGAGCTGAGATTCTGTGAACTCTCCGCCTATCATTATTCTTTGAATTACCTCGGATTGACATAGCACGTCGAAAATGTTTTCACCCGTTTCTTTTAGGTTACCTTCGTCGACTGAAACATTGACTCTTGAGAGATAGGTGGTTGCTGAGAGCCCAGCAATTAATAATAGGCATGCTATCATCGCTTCGATTACTCTCATCTGTGCCTTTTTTTCAAGGATCGTCTGCTCGTCACCTCCAAACCTCAAGCTCAAAATAGTACGTGAAGCCATCAATCTCGACATATCTCGCTGCCCAATCCGTGCTTAAACCGTAAAAGACGCCTCCCGTATAGTTTATGGACGTAATCGCTGGAACCTCGCTTGGAACAACCTGGTTTCCCTCAACCTTCACTCTTAGGTAGGGAGGATCTGTCTGCATCGTCTTGACGCCGATTAAGTCTGCGCAAACAACCAAACAGTAGCCAGTTCTCTTTTCAAGCATGCAGGAGCCATCTATCCCAGTTACGGTTTCTGTTGAATCTTCTGTGCCGTTAGGTCCAATCGACTCCGGCATGTAGTAACCCGTTATGTTAACGTTAGCCAAGGGTACCCCCTTGTGATTTTTAACGGTTATTTTGTATTCTTCATCGCTTACTGATTGGATGCTGATGTTGAAAATAGGCTTGATTCTTATTACGAGGTAAATGTCGGATGAGAGTCCGAGAAGGCTTCGAAGTTCTCCTGGCGAAATCCACGGGTAGTCCGTGTGGTTCTCGTCGAGTCTTATGACCTTTTTGGGGTCTAATACATATGTTCTTGTTGCTTCTTGAGCTGCAAGCCCGAAAAGGGTGGGGGTGGTTGAGCTCCAGTTTGCTGGGTTGCCTGGAGACAGTAGTATCATGTCGATTAGGCTTTCAGCCATGTTGTAGTCTTCTTCCATCATTAAGGCTGTTGTGTTCGCAATAAGAGACTGCAGGTTAGAGTGAAGGGCGACAAGCATCACGAACATCAAGAAGCCTGCTAGAATGTACTCGTACATGGCGTTCATTGTTCAGGCATCACCTTTCTTGAGCTCTCCAGCCAACCCCTATTGTTATTTGGTCTCCAGTCTTCTGGCACCAAATCACGATGTCCACATCCAGATTGATGTCCACATCCAGATTGTCTACTGCAAATCTTGGAGTAAGATTGCTTGGGTAAGTGCCTGAACCATCGTAGACTTCGATGTTGCTTTCGGTTGACCAGGGAAGAGCGTATTCCCCATAGATAAAGGAGTCTGAGATCAGATAGACGCGGACAAGTAAGCTTTGCCCGACTTCCTCAATCGTCATGTTGTATCCATAGGCAGTTAAGCCTGCTGGAAGATTGATTTTTTTGGTTAGAAACTGGTCTTCATCGCCGAGGTAACAGAGCGAAACAAGGTCCACTATGTCTGAGCCTATGTAGTTGGCGATTTTGCTGAGCTGAACCACGATGACATCGTTCTTGAATGCAGCTATCGACATGGAATAGTAAGAACCGACGGAAATGAAAATCAACATCAGCGACACTGTACCAATAATGTGGGTCACGGTTGTCGAAACCAATTAACCCCCTCCGAGGACAGCGACCTCAAAGTCGACAATCGTAAGGTTAATCAAGGTTGGCAACGTAGCATTACCGTCTAAATACGTTAAAGACTTATGCTGTTCTTTTCCTAAAAACTCAACCTTAATGTTAAAGTCGCCTATGCCCTGCAAAATCTGCTGGGTTTCAACTCCCGTGTTTTCCAAGATGATGCGTGATGTTTCGAAAGGGCTTATTTCGCCTGAACTTAACCTGACAACCGTTATCTCAATCAGGTTTCTGGTACTCGGCTCCTGGCTTGTGCCGTTGTAGTAGTTCATTTCTCCACAGTAGACACACCGAATCCTGTTATAATCAAGGGAAACCCACGCTCCCTGATCTTGATACTTTTTTACGCAGCTCAGCGAGCCCTTTAAGCCTTTGAGAATTAATGAATCGTTGCCAACATAGTAATAGGTTGTTGATACGCCTACTCGGTCTCCCCCTTTAATTTTGAAGCTGCTGGCAGAAATCGACGCGATTGTGAATGAGCCTGTAGCATTCACGATGATGACATTCATGGTTCCTTCTTCAACAACGTAAGGATCTGTGGTCACAAAGCTTGTTTTCACCGTCCCCGTTGAATAGGGTTTAAACATCATTTTCTTCGCAATTCTCTCTAGGCTTAGAACAGCGTTGACGGATTGGTCAAATTGGACGCTTTCAACATTGAAGTTAAGAGTGTCATTGGCAAAATAAGAGGCGGTAACAATTATTACAACCATGACGCTCGTCAAGATGACCGTTGAGACAATCTCTGAAAAAGCAAACCTGTTACGAAGCCAAGATGAACGTCTCATAGTCATCGAATACGCCTTCCACATTAGACTATAAACTACGAAAACAAGAAAAAATAAGAGGAAAGAGGAGCTAGGCTAGCTATGGTAGCTTTACTGATGTTGGATAGTCCTTACCAGCAGCTGTGTGTACCTTTATTTCTATTCTAGTGCCAGATGTGAAACCATCATCCTCGCTTTCATCAAGTGTTAAATAGATTGTTTTGCTGCTTCCTTTTGAAACTTTTATACTGATTGATGCTAGTCCCGTGGAATTGTCCAAAGTTATTGTATCATACTGGAGGACAACTATCCCTGAATCATAGTCTTTGAGTGGTATACCATTGACGTAAATGTTATCTACCGTAGCATCTGCTGAACCTGAATTCTTCAATTCAATCGTGATATTCCAATCGCTAGTTGACTGTTGCCATTTTGCGTAGATTGATGGTAGTTCTATTTGTTCGAAGCTTGTGTATCCGCCTGCTATTGCGCCCATCCAGTAGGCTACTGAGACTGCGACGACGATTGTGACTGATATCAGAATGACGGTTGCGATTACTGGACTTAAGGCCCTCTTATCTCTATTCATTCTTTTTGTCACTGTTTTTTCACCTTTGAAACAAGTTGTGAGCCTACGTTTGATAAATGAGTTATGAAGACTTCGTCTGTCTTTCGAGTATGTATTTTCAAACCATTCTTCTCGATCCTAGCTGGCTGAGGATTTATGGTTTTTGAGTCCATAAACGAAATATTACCGCCACAAGCACACATCTAACGAAACAAATTTCATTTGCAAATACTGAAATTATCTTGGATGTTACAGGTGAAAACAGCTAATGAACGAAGTGCTTGAAGCCTCCAGAGTGCTGCTGAGCCTATTTTTCCTCGTTCTTTCCTCGTGGCAGGACATGAAAAAGCGCGAAGTCTCCAACAAAATGTGGGCGGTCTACGGACCGGCAGGCTTAGTTCTGCTTATAATGCAGCTCTTTTTCGACTCAGACTCTGTTAGAGAAGGCGACGTCGTTCTTTGGTTGGCTTCCATTGGTCTGACAGCGGCTGTAGCGCTGGTCCTTTTCTATACAGGATTCTTTGGAGGTGCAGACTCAAAAGCCTTTATTTGCCTAGCTATAACCTTGCCGGTTTACCCGTCTTTCGCATTAAGGCATGTAACAATGTACGTTTTCTTCTTTCCATTAGCGGTTCTTGTGAACTCGGTTTTGGGAGCATCATTATTAACAATTGTAATCGTATGCTACAATTTGTCCCAAGTCTTAAGGAATGAAAAACTGTTCGAGGGACTGGAAAACGAGCCGTTTTGGAGCAAAGCAATCGTGTTCGCAACCGGCTTCAAAGTTCGCGCTGAAAAAATGAAAGGCAGCTCCTTCTATTTTATGTTAGAGCAGCTTTCACGAGAAGAAAACAAAGGCGTTGTTAGGCGCTTGAAAGTAACACCTCGTTTGGATGATGATCCTCAAAAAGAGGCTCAGCAAAAGGAGCTTTTAAATGGGTTGCATGGAAAAATTTGGGTTACACCTGGGCTTCCATTTCTCGTGTTTGTAACGGCCGGATTCATTGTAGCCCTCGTAGCTGGCGACTTTACATCTTGGCTAATCCAGAGAATAGTGGCACCTTAGAAAATTTCTGACAAAAAATAGCTATTTTTTCACCATAATCTAGAGCATTATTGTTTTTTTCCGTTTTTCTCAGGTCTATCAGAACTGTTTCTGCAAGCTCGAATTGTTTTAGAAATTCCTGCCCTTTTTCCGTAATTGCGAAAGTCTTTCGGGTTCCTCTTTCAACAGTCTTAATTAATCCGATGTTAACAAGTGTCTCAAGTATTTTTTTAAAAGGCGCCCAAGCTAAGTTGCATTTGTACATGATGTTTGTCGGCTTATTTACACCAGACTTCAAGACTCTTAAGATTTCAACATAAATTTCTATTTTCGACCTTTTCCTTGTCATCATAATCTATATTAGAAATATGAGATTAGAATTTTATTTTTGTGTCACCTAGAAGAGCCTTTGCGCAGTTACTAGAAATTACCCAAGACCGTTAGAAACTAGGAAAAAACGTGAATCATTCCACGTTATCTCCTGAAGTTCCATTCCGTTGTCGCATATTTCTCAATTATTAACCTTGAGGAGTTTTGCTCCTCAAAACTTGTAAGAGTTCCATCTACCAGTTTTATGTTAAAGGCTTCCTCGAACCCTTTCACCAGAGACTCTTTAAGTTCATCAAAACCTACGTCTCTTTTTAGAACTCTCTCAAGGCTTGTAACTCTTTCCTCAACCGTTTTTACCATTTTATCTCGGATTTTCTCGTTTGGAACCCTGAGAACAGAAAACATCAGTGAAGGATCAACCTTCAAAAGTATGGTTCCATGCTGGTGAACCACGTTCATCCCACGAGTTTGGGCGTTTCCAGAAATTTTTTTACCGTCTGCGATGATGTCGTTGATTGGTTTAAACTCAGCTTGAACACCTAGCCGCCGAAGTCCACGCACAAGTCCCAAGCAAAGAGTTTCATATGTTTTCTGAAAGTCCGGCGATATTAGCCTGTGATCCTGATTCATAATTATGCTGTAGGTAAGTTCTCCGTCTCTGTCGTGGTAGACCGCTCCGCCACCCGTTCTTCTCCTGACATAGTCAATGCCCTTTTTGTCACAAGCAGACGTGTCCACTTCCTCCTCCATGCTTTGGAAGTGGCCTATCGAAACGGCGGAAGGTTCCCATCTGAAAAATCTTATGGTGTTAGGCACCAAATTTTTTGACCTTGCAAGTACAATAGCCTCGTCTAACGCCATGTTATAGAATGCATCATGAAGACCTGTGTCTAAAAGACGCCAGTATTCAACCATTATCAACACCAGCCATAACTATGCATTTGGCAAAGTCCTCAGGAGAAGCACCAAGCAGTACTGCCTTGTTCCTTAAAATAAATTTTTTAATGCGATCGGCGATAGCCTTTTCGTCAAGTGACGCTCCTGTAACGGTTCTTTCCATATCGTCAATTAGCTCCTCCGGGTGAAGAAAAAAGTCTCCAGTAATTTTAACTTTTTTTATTTTATCATCCACGGTTTCAAGTTGAATCTTGATCAGTTTTCCGCCTTCAACCTTTAGTTGCGCTTTGTTCATGCAACCCTGTTTCTCCATGTATTTTTGGGAATCCGTTTATCATTTACAGCCAGGTTATTTATCAGTTGCCACATCTTATTTAACCATTTTGTCTATAACCAATCTTAAGGCTTCAAACACTTCGTCCTTGCTGAGAAGGTTCACGTCCAGAATAAGCTGGAAAGGCTTGTAATCCTCACCTAAATTGAATCCGTAAAGTCTAGAGTAAATTTCTTTAGTTTTTGTTTCTTTGTCTCTTAGGACTTTAAGGGCTTCTTCTGGGGCTAAACCGTCTCTTTCCGCTAAACGTTTAGCCCTAGTTTCCTCTGAAGCATCAAGCCAGATTTTGAATCCTTTTTTCAACAGCCAAGGCATTGCCCAGCTGTCCAGAACTACACCGCCTCGGTCAGCCCACTCGAGAAGTTTTTCATCAACCTTTTTGTCTATATCAAGATTGTTAAGTCTTTGTTTCAGAAACTTGGCGCCCTCAGAAGTCTCCCACCAGCCTTCTCCTGTTGTCTTGAAACCCATCTCGGCAGCAACAGCTTTGAGTGCGTCTCCTCCGGAACAATATTTGAGTCCATAATGTTTTGCAAGGCGCTTGGCGACAGTGCTTTTCCCAGAGCCCGCCATTCCCGAGATGCAGATGACAATTTTTTTCTTTCCATCATTATTTTCTGAACTTTGCTGCATATGCGGCCCTCTACAGCCCTATTTTTGGGTTTGAGGCTGGACGCCAATTCCCAAGCCTATCCTAAAGACGCGTTGAAGCAGTGTGCTGGAAAAGAAGGAGCAGATCATGTACCAAAAAAAGATCGGCATCTCATAGAACGTTCCTCTGTCCACCGTTATGAATGGAATATAAAAGGGCGAGTAAGCAACTGTTTTATCCATGAGGTAGGAACCTAAAATCTGCCAGATGGCAAAGAACAATGCCAATGTTACAACCATGTTGATAAGCTGTCCCTTCATCATCTTGGTTTGGATCTGTGAGATCCGTTTTTCCTGTTTCCTTAGCTGAGCGTAAAGTTTTTTGTCGCCTGTTTTTTTGGCTCTTTCTCTATCTGAATTATAGCTTCTCAGTTCTTCTTGGAACTTTGCATATTCTTGTGGATTAGCGAACTTAAGCCTTAACAGTATGGATGAAATCGACATTAACGAGGAAACACAAAACACAAGTAGACTGTAAAACGCCGGCGTATCAAACAAACCGCGTCTAACCTCCTAGGAACCGTCTTAAGCCAGGATACATCTCCTCAACGCGTTCCTGCGTAATCTGCTGATAATACTGATAAACAATTCCAACTGAGAGAAGGATGCCTGTGCCTGTGCCAAACGCGCCGAAAAAGTCAGCTATCGCCGCAAGCAGCCCCACTATTAGGCCTCCTAACACTGTTACTGCCGGGATGTATTTGCTCAATAAGGTTTCTATGGGCTTCTCGGATCTTCTGAATCCTGGGATCTGCATTCCTGAGTCGACGAGTTGCTTTGCGACTGTTCGCGGATCTAAGCCTCCTACCTGTAGCCAAATTAAGGAGAACACGACACAAAACGCAACAAGTATCACGGAGTAAATCAAGTACCTAATTGGGTTTTCCAGTACTTCGACGAACCCTCGTGTTGGAGAAGTAACGTAATATGCCAGTCCGCCTGTAGGTACAATATTGCCGTCTTGTTGCGTAAAGTTTCCGAAGAGGCTTATTATTGGTGCAAAGCTGCTTGTTCTGTAGTTGCTCCATAGAAGTTGAGACCACATTACTATGTTTCCAAAGAGAGCTGAGGCAAAAATTACGGGAAGATTTGAAACATAAAGAAGGCTAATTGGATATTTACCCTTGAAGCCTCTGTATTGGGCGTGAGCTATTGGCAGTTCAACTTTTATGCCCTGAACGTAGATGACGAAAAGGAAAACTCCGATAGTTGTCAAAAGACCCGTTATACTCGGCCAACCTGACGAGCTGAGAACAAGATTATCCAGTGAGCCTCCTGAAACCAGACGTTGAATTATGGCAACGATGATTCCCACGGGTCTCACGGAATTGTCCGCCGCCTCAGTTACATAGTAATATTGGAAGCACGAGATCATTATGTTCTGAGCAACACCTGCGAGGATGAAGAGGCTGATTCCGCTTCCAATCCCCCAGCCTTTCTGAATCATTTCATCCAGAAGCATAAGGATTATTCCAGCAATCAACAGTTCAGCAAAGATCACGACCGACTGAACCATTGGCAAAGTGCTGTAAATCCCCCAAATCAAGTAGGCTGAAGCTTGGAAGGCGGTGAAAATTATGGAAAATATTTTGCTGACGCCTGTAAACAGGGAGCGGTCTTCATGGTTAGAGAAGTCAACCTCGATGAAGTCTGCACCCGCAAGCATCTGAAGAATCAAGCCCGCTGTTACGATTGGGCCTATGCCGAGTTCCATAAGTGAGCCTCTGGTTGAGGCAAAAATTATGCGCATAGCAGACGTTTCCTGTGCTGTTTGGAGTCCGTAAAGTGGAACGTAGCTCATGACCAAGTAGATTATGAGGGCTATGGCTGTCCACAGGATTTTCTCGTTGAACCCAACTTTGCGTTCTGGCGCTCTGACCTCTGGGACTATTTTCATTAAGGGTTCAAACGCTTTGAGGAATCTTCCTGGCAACCCTTATTTCCCTCGTTAGTACAGGTGTTTCGGTTCATGGTTAATTTAGCTAGGTGTTTTATGCTAAGTTAAGCAGCTTCTGTTATTACTTCGCCGCCTACTTCTTCAATCTTTTTCTTCGCTTCCTCGGAGCATGATGGCACTTTCACTGTTACTGGGACTGATATTTTTCCTGATCCTAAAAGCTTGTCATAACCTATTTCTTTGAGGTCAATAGTGATTTTTCCAGTTTTCGCCTTTTTATTCTGTTGCTGTCTGTATATGATTTCCTCAAGTTGCTTTAGGTTGATGATTTTAGGTTGTTTTTGATTGGGCGGTTTAAACTTGTCTTTACTAAAGTGGTTAGGCTCATACCTCAGGACGTAGGTCCATCCGTGTTTGTGCAATCCTGGACGACCTTTTCCTCCTCGAGAGCCGCTTTTTCGGTGCTGCCCAATTTGCCCCCAGCCGTGAGTTCTTGAGCCTCGCATTTTTCTCACTTGCCTAAGTTTGTGCGGCATTTTTCAGTTCCTCTTTGTTCAACATTTCATTATCATGCTTTTTTAAATCATACGTTTGATGAGTTCGTTTATTGCCTCTCCCCTGTATCCGTATTCTCCCCCAGCTTGGAAGCTTCTTTTGATTGTTTTTTTATACCCTTTTTTTGGCGGATGAAGCCGAAAAACAGGTTTTACGCCTTTAAGGTCTTTAAGTTCGACTTTGCAGCTGTGTAATGCTTCTGCGAGCCTCATTAAGTTTTCATACCCAAGCTGCTTAGCATAAATGTCTGAAAGCTTCTTGTTGCCGACCGTTCTTCCTCGTTTAGCCAGCAGCATGGTGATTGTTTCAACTGTCGGTTCCCCCCATGCGATGTAGCTTTGTGCCTTTTGAAGCATACCCAAGTAGCTCGGTCGGTCGTCAATAAGCGTAGCGTTACAATTATAGTTTAGATTAAGCATCTTCATTGTTTCGTCAATTTCGCCTCTTAGGTCGATTGTGCCTCGAATTCTGATGACTGCTAGACACTTTGATTTTTCCATCTTCTACACCCAGTCTTTCGGCGTAACCACTTCATAGGTTTTTTTTAACGCGTCAAAAATAGCGTAGGCAAAGCTTGGAACCGTTCTAGTTGAACCGTAACTTTGAGTCCAGCAGTCTCTTATTCCAGCAAGTCTCAGAATTGATTTGGCACCTTCGCTTGCTACGAGTCCCAGCCCTCGAGGCCCTGGTATTATTTTTACTTTAACCGAGCCTCGTTTTCCAATCGTCTCGAAGGGCAAGCTGTGAGGTTGTCCACATCCGCACTCCCAGCTTCCGCATCCTCTTCTAACTATCGTGATGTTAAGTCTTGCGTCTGCAGCTGCCTTTTCAATCGCGTTTCTAACTTGGGCGGCTTTTCCTGCGCCGAGTCCGAAGTACCCGTCTCGGTTTCCCACGGCTACTATGGCTTTGAATCTTGATTTTTCGCCTGCGTCGGTTTGTTTTTGGACGAGGCTTACGTTGATGACTTCTTCTTCTAGATTTGGAAGAAGTATGTCTACTATTTGGGGTTCACGTACTTTCAAGCCTTCGGCGAAGCTTTCCTCAAGTGACGTGATTTTGCCTTCTAGGACTAGCTTGCCAAGCCTTGTACGTGGCTTCCATTCTTGAAGTTTTTCTTTCCGTTCTTCCTTACTGATTTCTTGCCTGCGTTTGCTCAAGGTTTTCACCCAAGCGTCAGCTTTTTAATTTTATTATAGGGTTAGTTGGAGTTTAGTTTAGGATTTTCAATGAATGAATGAGGATTAACAATTTAAACTTATCTAATTGGTTGTATATGCCTTTATGTTAGTAACCCTATTATCATTTAAGTTTCAGAATACGCATACAGCAGCGTACACATAATCACGTAGGCTTCAGCTTTGAAAGTTGCTAATTTCGGAAACGAAAGTTCATTACACTCAGCGGCTAAAGCTTGGGTTGCAAAAGAAGGAGACAAGTTCGAAGTTTTAGTGGACGGGTTCGTTGTGGACATTATTCGAGGAGACCTCTTAATTGAGGTGCAAACCCGAAACTTTTCCGCTGTCCGCGAAAAACTCCAAAGTTTAGTTAAGAACCACAGTGTTCGCCTAGTTTATCCGATTGCGGCAGAAAAAACGATCGTTCATGTAAACGAAAACGGTAAGGTTGTTAGGAGAAGAGCTTCTCCGAAGAAGGGGCAATTAATCGACCTTTTTGACGAGTTAGTTCGAATTCCACATCTTGTCAGGGAAAAAAACTTTGAACTCATGGTTCTCGTAACAAAGGAAGAAGAAACTCGGTGCAATGATGGTCGGGGAAGCTGGAGAAGGCGGGGAATCAGCATCAGAGACCATCACCTTAAAGGCGTCGTTGGCAGTTTCCAATTCAAGCACGTTGACGATTACCGTTGTTTTCTGCCTAAAAACCTAGTTCAGCCATTCACAAGCAGACAGCTGTCTCAGCATCTTGACGTCTCATTGCGTCTAGCTAGACGTATGACCTACTGTCTCCGCGAAATGGGGGTTCTGAAGATAGAGGGAAAAATCAGGCGAGCTTTGCTGTACAAGATTTCAACGTGAACAGCAGTTTCTCCTCAATCAAGCGTCGTTGAAATCATCGGGTTTCTTGAGCTTCCGTGCGTGTTGAGAATTTTTTCTTTATATAGGCTCTGTGGAATCAATGTGGAGTTGTGGATTCAGTTGTAGTTCTCTGGCAAAATGGTTGTTTTTATGTGTCTGCCGCAATCTTATATTAGCCCCAGTGGTGTTGCTGTTCCTAAGGCTATCATGGCTACGCCGACCGTTAAGTGTAATGGTCTCGTAAATTTATGCCTAACATGCGTCATCTTCTTAGTGGATGCTGCCTTTAGACGGATTAGGAATGTTACGAGGACATGTGGCGAGATAAACAGGAGGATATAATATAAAAGTAGGGAAACAGCCGGTGCCCATGTAACCCTTCAACTACCAAATCTATAACGTGAAGGTATAAGTGCAAGGAATAGGTTTAAACTTTGGTTAGGTTAATTCTACAGTTACGAAAAATTGGTTAGTTTAATTCAAAAAGATGGACAAACCAGCCCTGCGGAACAATCTGGAAAGATTTGGAACTGTTATAAAGATGTTTCATGATGCTGTCAAAAGTTTAGTGTAGTTTGTGAAGGGTATATATTTTCCAGTTACTCACACCTCAAGGGATATTTATTTTTGTTTAGTTGCATCAAAATGGACGGACTCCGTTAAAAGGTGGGTACGTCACTTGACGCTACCCGACTCGTCTAAGGCTTTGAAAAGCAAGAAGCAGAAGGCCACTTCACAGAAAACTGCGAGGATTTTTAAGTGCCAATGTAAGGGAGCATTAACAAGCTGGCTTATATGTACGCTTGCAGCAAACGGCACAGGATACTTTGCTAAGTTTAAGTTTCCGCTTCTCTCTGGCGGTTGAATTAGCATTCTAACCATATTCTACACCCCAACAACAGGGATAGCAACAGCACAGTTACCCCAGCAACGAAGCGTTGAAACAGGCGTCTCTCGTAAAAGTCGTATGAGCTCACCATAAAGTTACCGCCTGCTCGGTAGCCACCTGAGTTTTAGTTGTTTGACGCTTCAGCTTGTAACTTTTCAAAACACGTTGCAGGGGTATGCCACAGGCCACGCCCATCACGATTCTCGGATATTTAGAAGGGAAAAAAGACGAGATTGCAACAGGCATTTCAACAGCTGGAGAAAAAGAAGAATCCAGACCTGTGCCTCCATCATTCAACGTGGTCTTGATGAATCCGCCATTTACGCGGGCAACTGGACGAGGAGCAAGCGTGGAAGAGGGAAGACAGGGGTTATTCGGTTTTATGACTGACCCACAAATTAGAACCGATTTTCTGCAGAAATATGTTCAGTAAGGAGTGAAATCCGTAAGAAATTGCTCTCGCTCGCTAATCACTCAAAATCGATGAACGTTCTAAGGACTGTTTTAGGCAAAAGAGAGTCGACTCCTTTCTTCAGTATAGGTTAAGCAGGGGAAGGGTTGCTCTTTCTGCATCTTGCCCACGAATATGTTAAAGAGGGAGACCGTATTGCATTCGTGCTCCCAAAAAACATACTTTCAGGCGTAAGCTGGTTCCTCGCCCGCTCACTTTTAGCATCAATATACCATCTTGAATATGTTGTCGTGAGTATGGACCCAACTTCAGGTTACAACTTCAGCGAATCCACATCGCTCAGCGAGGCTCTGTTGGTTGCAAAGCGCACAGCAAGCCATAACGAGAAAGAGAGAACATGCATCGCATGCCTATTAAAAAGCCAGTAACATCTATGGAGGCAACCCAGATAGCCCATGAAACAGTTCAAAGCTACTCGTCGAAAGCCGACAAAATGGATGTTTTCAAATACGGTTACGGTCAACAAAACGTTGTTGCTCCAGGAGTCGTTGCCTATACGGTGTCCAGAAAGTTTCTTTTAGATAACATTGACAACTGGGGCAAGCTAATCTCCTTCACGGATCCTTGGCTCACCACGCAGGCAATGGAACTGCTGGAGGGACAAATTCAGACAGGTGATAAGAAAGTGGCCGTTCCTTTAAAGCAAATAGGCAAAATCGCAAAAATAGGGATAGACGCTCATCAATTTCACGATGCTTTTGTAAAAGCTGAAGAAGAGACTCCTGGAACAAAGCCTTCTCTATATGGCGGGGGCGAAGAAGTTCGTTCAAAGATTTTCAACCAACCAAACGCCTGTATTTTGCCAAAGAACAAGAAAGCGCAAAAAATCTTCAAAGAATACTCCAGCACGCTTTTAATTCCTGAGCGAATATGGCTTGATACTGCGCACGTAACTTCTATCTTCACATCAGAACCCGTTCTCTCTAATATTTTCTATTCAGTCAGGCTCAAGAAAGTCTCGGAGAACCGAGCTAAAGCCCTTTGCCTTTGGCAAAATACCACGTGGGGAATACTAGCAATACTCGCTAGCAGAGAGGAGACAATAGGCCGTTGGATGCGTCTTAAAATGGGTCACTGGAAACTACTTCCAGTGCTCGATGCCGTCTCTCTTCCAAAGGAAAAGCTAACGCGGCTTGGAGATCTCTTCGAAGAATTCGCAGAAACAGAGTGGAGAAGACTGCCAGAGCAATTTACTGGAACGACCATACAAGAAGAGCGAGTGAAGCTTGACTTGGAAGTGCTGAAAGTTCTCCAGCCAAACATAAATCTTTCTGAGGCTGAAAACTTCTTGCGGAGAGAATTATACGTGCGTATAGCTGAGGCGTTCAGAAGATGGATAGGCAAACCAACGTTTGGCTTTCGCAGGTTAGCTTCTGCTAAGTCAAGACAAAGCGAAGAAAGGGAGCTTCTTTCTCTTGCTAATTCAACTTCTTACAATTTTTTGGGAGAAGTCCCTCAATCTCTAAAAGTGGTTTGTCCATTTCAATTCTTTGGAATACCGTTAGTTGCCCTCGCAAAAGATTGTTCACATAGAATATTCCATCCATCCCAAGAAACGCTGGAAATCGACACGC
>JAGTQS010000014.1 GCA_018397055.1 Candidatus Bathyarchaeota archaeon
AAGTGCCCAATCTTTTAGAAAGAGTGTATGAACGTGTTTTCACTTCAGTTTATCTATTATCAACCCTAATTAGTGCTCCACCTCCCCCTCCAGACTTGATAGCATCATCGGCAAAAAGTCAAATAGTTGAACCTGAAAAGAAAGAGCCTAAAGAAATAATCTATCCACAAAATAAGCCAAAATGGGCATAATTTTCAAGGTTTTCAGTTAATGGTTGATAATCGATAATTTATAATAAAAAAGCAATAAAACATAAATATTAAGAAAATAATCTAACTATGAGGTGATTTGAATGCCAATAAAATATAGAAAAGACGAAGTCTATAAACTTCCGAATAACGATAGAGAACGATTAAAAATCTACGATAAAATAATCTTTAACGCTTTAACTAACAGAGACGAAAATAACCAAGTTGTTACAGCAAAAATCAGAATCATCTTAACATCAACAAACATTATGATATATCCATCAAAAGAATACTTCATAGATTAGGCGGAGAACAACCTTCTAAAATTAAATCATCATCAACCTTAACGATTAAACTACTAACTTCCAAATCTTCAAAAAGTCGAGACTCACCTTCACGATATTCCATGTCTCCTCGCATAAGCAAAAAGCCAAATGAGATACTCAATTTCTCTCTTAGATAAATCAACAAAATATTCAACTTTATTATTCGATGTAATTTCTAAACAACACTCCCTAACAGCTCCATCTCTGTCCCTTAATCGAATTAACGAAAATGTTCGACCCTTCATTTTAGACCCTCTATGTATGGTATGAAAACTTAGGCTATATAATTTGTGAAAAAGCATTATGCAAAAATCCAAAAACCCAATAATCTTTTACACTTATTTTTTACAATTCAAATACAAAAAGTGTAAAAAATGCTTTTTCTGGAACTGGTTTTAACTTCGAAGCTGCATGTACAGCGTACGGCGGGAAACTTTGGAATCTTCCATTGTGAAGGGTGAAGACATAGCTTTTTTGTTCTCTTTTTACTCCTCTTAGCTTGTTCAGTTCTATTAGCCTCATGGTTCTCGACGATAATTGCTCAGAATACACTTGTCCGCCCACTGCCTCTCCGCGAATCTCCATGTCTGAAAGTGTAACCACCCCGTCAACAATGAAATCTAAAGGCGTCTGATCCGCTGTTTCTGAAACAAGAATAAGGTGCGTGCCAACCTCGTGGCAGAGCTCGCATAGGCTCTGCGTTAAAGCTGCACCTTGGTCTTTGAGGTTAGCATAATTTAACACGGCGTCCCAGCTGTCGATGACAACCACGGGATTGTCCATTTCCTCGGCGTCTTCATAAAGCATCTTAAAAAAGGTTAAAGCGTACCAAAATCAAATGGACACTTAACAGCCTCGAAATCTGAACCAAAAACCTTCATCATTCTATTAAGCGTTGCATTCACTATGTTTTTTTCAGGAATAATTTTCCTGATCCAAGGAAAAAGCGCATACAGTTTTTCTGGGGTTACTCTTGTTGAAAAGTAAAGTCCGTTACGTTCATTGCACACCTCTTTTAGAACTTCGAAGGCAAATATTGTTTTACCAGAGCCTGGTCTTCCCTTTATGAGCAATGTTTGACCAGGTTAGGATTCAAAAAATGATTTGATTTCATGTGGAACATTGTTTTCTTTCATCTTGTTAGCCTCCGAATATGGAAAACTGAGATTTTATGAACAGAAAATATTTGATTTTTGAAACACTAATCATGATTTTTTTACTCCCTAGACCTTTTTCTGATAACTTCTAAAAGCGTAACGGGGTTAACAGGCTTCATGATGTATGCGTCTGCCCCTAGTTTTAACGACGCAATAGCACTGTCAAGAGATGGGTAACCAGTCATCATAATCTTCACCATTCTAGGAAATTCCTCGTTCAGAATTTCCAGAAGCTCGGTTCCTTGCATTCCTGACAGTCTAATGTCCAGCAAAGCTATGTCGAAACAATTCTTCTCGATTTTCTCAGTAGCTTCTTCTCCTGATTCAGCGATTTCGACTTCGTAGCCTTTTGATTCCAGAATGGTTTTTAGGCTTTTCAAAATTTGCTGGTCGTCGTCCACGACTAAAATTTTTTTATGTTTCGTTTCCATTTGTGGCGCTTCCTTCAATAAGTTTATGAGACTGCCTCTAACTTTCGATTGAGATTGTTCATGTTCTTTGGCTCATCTTGATTTTTTGCAAAATTTTGTGTGGCGTAAATCTTTGTTGACAGTATGTTTTTTAGACGCATCGTTTCGACCCAATCAGAAACGGCCGTTGCTGATTTCGTTTCTAACACCATTCAATTTTGCAGGAGTGGAGACTCTGTTCTGAGATGCGTCTCTGAGTTTTCATAAACTTTATGGATTTATAATATCGTATTATGTCTTCTAAGTCAAAACTAAGTCGAAATCCTAACTGCATTAAGACAGAATCGTAAGGCGAGAGTATAGGGAAACTTTAAAAATGTCTATGTAAGATTCAATCGGAAGCGAGAGAGATGTCTATTGCAGCATCTGTTCCACAATGGCATAGTTGTTCCAAAGTATGAGTGGAAGAGGTTCAGCATAAAAATAAGAGGCAAAGAAGTTCAGCTTACGCCGCACCAGGAAGAGATGGCTGTCGCTTGGGTCAAGAAACTCGGAACCGAGTATGTTAATGATAAGGTTTTTGTAAACAATTTTTTCAACGATTTCCGCGAAGCCTTAAGGTTAAAGGAAAAACTTGAACCTGCTGATTTCGACTTTTCAGCCATCATTAACTACTTGGAAAAGGAAAAGGCTGCTAAGCTTAGTCTCTCAAAAGCTGAGAAAAAAAGGCTGGCAGAGGAACGGAAGAAGCTAAAAGAGGCCGTTAAGGAAAAATTTGGATACGCAGTCGTTGACGGCGTCAAAACAGAGATTAGCAATTACGTTGCTGAACCATCCTGCATTTTTATGGGAAGAGGCAGACATCCGAAGCGTGGCTGCTGGAAACAGGGACCAAGCGAGGAGGACATTGAGCTTAACCTTTCTCCAGACGCTCCGTTGCCCCCAGGCGGATGGAAGAGAACTTGGCAGAAAGACGTCATGTGGGTCGCAAGGTGGACGGATAAGCTTTCTGGGAAAATGAAATATGTTTGGCTTGCAGAGAGCAGCGTACCAAAGCAGATGAGGGACGTACAGAAGTTCGAAAAGGCAAAGGAGCTTCAGAGAAACATTGAGCGCATCAAGAACCATATTATGGCGAACTTGGATTCTGCTGATATGAAAAGACGTAAAACGGCGACCGTCTGCTACTTGATTGACAGGTTCAAAATAAGAGTGGGCGACGAGAAAGACCCTGATGAGGCGGACACGGTTGGCGCCTCAACCCTTAGACCGGAGCACATCAAGTTTGATGAAGGTGGAAAGGTCACGCTTCATTTTTTGGGTAAGGATTCTGTTCCACACATTTTCGAGGACAGGCTTCCTGAAAACGTTATAAGGAATCTCAAAGAGTTTTCAGCTAATGCGAAGTCTACGTTGTTTAATGGTGTCGACTCGACCCGTGTAAGCGAGTTCCTTGGAGAAGTTGTAAGCGGGCTTTCAGCAAAGGTTTTCCGAACATACTACGCGTCGCAGGCTGTTAAGGGTAAGCTTGATACAACGCCTGTCAAGGTTGAAGACCCAGACCATTTCAAAAAGTACGTGGCTACGATGGCTAACCTTGAGGCTGCCAAAACGTGCAACCATAAACGTAAAATCCCGAAAACGTGGGCTTCTTCGCTTCAAAAGCAGGAAGAAAAACTTAGGAGCCTAATCGAAAAATCAAGGGCTGCCCAAGCGAAAATGCAGCAGCTGATTAAGGAAAAGGAACAGCAGTTTTTGACAGTTCTGAACAAGGAAGAAGAGCGGCTAAAAACTTTGATGCAGGATTTGGAAATTCTTCAACAATCTAGTTCTGAGATGCTTCAAGGTAAACAGGGTCAAGCCTTGGCTCGAAGGATTGCCCAGAAAACGAAAGCTGTTAAGGTGCAAAGAGAGCGTATTAAGAGAATTAAGGAAAAACATTTGGAACAAATTAGGAGACTGCGGCAAAGAAGAGACGTTAGATTGCAACGTGACAGAAACGCCATTGAGCGGTTGAGGCTTCAGGTTGAAGCTAAGAAGAAGACCCGAGACTTCAATTTAGGTACCTCTTTGAAGAGTTACATTGACCCCCGCATTTACTATAATTGGGGTAAAAACGTCAACTACGATTGGAAGCTCTATTACCCTAAATCTCTTCAGAAAAAGTTCTCGTGGGTCGAAAACAACTCAGTAACATTCTGAGCTGATGTTTTTAATGCCCATAAAATAACTCGTATGACAAAACCTGCTTGTTTAGCCTTGCATCTACAGTCTTTTCCAGCCCATACCTTGAAAGAGGTTTTGTGAGATGCCTCTGCGAATGTGGAGACGTCACGTATAAGCCAGGTTTTATGGGTCTTTCAATTTCAGAAACAATTTTTTTCAAATTTTTTCCGTGAAAACCGCATTTAAGGCATTCGAAACCTTGTCCTTTGCCCATTGACTTCATTCTTTTTCCGCAGGTTGAGCACTTCGGGTTCATGTGGACAAGGAGTACGACTGGTTTTATGAGTTGTATTTTTTCCGCATTAACGGTCGTCGGATTGGTTTGAGATTTAGGTCGTACTCCACCGTAGACTTCCACGATGTCTCCTTGAATCAGCTTCATGGCGACATCTCGAAGGGTTCCAGTGGGTTCGTAGGCTGCGCAGTCTACTTTTCCCGTTTTGTCTTGGATTTGGAAAACTACGTGTCCGCCCTGAATGACTCGTGGTTCTGCCGCTACTTCTCCCCGAATGATGACAGGATTAAATGGTTTGACCTCACCTGTCGAGACTGCTCTTTTAAGGTGCGCGTCGGTTCCCTGGTTTGTCTTGAAGATTGTCCAACGTTCAATCGGTTCGTGGCTTACCACAATTTCATGTCCACGTCTAACGGCTTCAACCGTTTCTCCCCTAATGCCGTAGAGAATAGGGTCTGGTCCTCTTGGAGTTATGAGGATGCGTCCTGTTTCAGGGTCGACGTTGTTGAAGATTTGTCGTCTTAGCTGCCGGTCCATTTGAAGAACTGAAGAGCCGTCTATTCTTCTAGGGGTTCCCCTATTCTGTTTTATTCTATAGGCTATGAACTCGAAAGTGTGGTCTCCCTTAAGCTGGGCTCCTATCGCAGCAAGTCCACCTATGATGCCCCTTCCAGTCTTGAACCCAATTGCCTCAGCCTTGTATTTCGCAATTAACTTAAGAGCCTCCTTTTTCGTGACGACGCTTGTTATTGTCCGTTCAGCGAAGGCTTCGACAGCAGCTGGCACCTCGCCTTTGAAGAACACTATCCCAGGCTCAGTTCCAGCCTCACTGAGCTCAGATTCCTTTTCAACAGTCTCGGTGACAAGTTCCTTAACTTCGTCCATCTGTTGAGGCTCACACAAAATCCTCAAACACAAAGCTCCGTTTCCACGGGTTTTCCAAGGCACATTCGGGTTCAACCTAACCAGAAATGGATAGTCAAAAAAAGAGACTCCTAGCTTGCTTAGCTGTTCGATGATTAAGGCCGCAACATAGGTTGTGCATCCGCCCTTTCGGGAATCTGTGTCGTCGAAGCCGATATGCAACTTTTCCATCATAAAGCAGTCTCAAACTTCCATGGGTGAGTATTCCTTAACGTAAAGACTTCTCAATGATAATATTTATTACTGCCCCCAAAGAAAATCACTTTCAGCCGGATGACGAGAAGGCATTTGATTGACCCTCATGATAGCTCAGAGTTAAACCGACGGCTAAAAAATCCCAAAAAATAACGAACATCTTAAGTGATTTTCTTAACCCTGCTTCTGTGGAACAACAGTTCATAGTTTTCGCCCATGTACCATCCGAACGTTGCCATTATCGCCCCGAAGGCAACCATGAGCAACTGCGTGAACAAGTCAAAAGTGAAAATGGCAGCTGAGCCAGCTAAGGCATATAAGCCAAACACGTATACAGTGGCTCCTGCAACAGCAGAGACCACTATGCCTAAGGTTCCATGGATTACCCTTCCAAGCACAATACCTACACACAAGGTAACTGGAATGATTAAAAAGGCCAAGAACACTTTCATCCATTGCTCCTGCCGTCACGTTCAAGTAGCCACATTTTTGGATGACAACTTAAAAAGCCCAGATACTTAAACATAATTCCCCCAAACAATTTTCGTATAGAAAAATTGACCCGACTATATATAGCCCTCCCCCCTCTGCTGCTAGCGCACATAAACCATCGTAGACGCAATAACAGAAAGAAAAGTAGGCGACCCTTAGTTTCCCTTAGGCAACTATGACATTGCCTCAATCACTATCATGGTCAACGTAGACCTAACTTTAGAGATTCTCCTTATACGCCACGTGATGAGCTCCTTAAGCTTATCCATCGAGTCAGCCTCAACCTTGGCTATTACATCGTAAACCCCGTAAACAAAATAGGCCTCCTTAACTCCCTCAATCTTCTTAAGCTCGCCAAGAACCTCGCCTTCCGACCCTATCTCAGCATTAATCAACACAAACGCAATCGGCATACCCAATTCCTCACTTAACCCAATTTTTACTGATACATAGTCACTTAAAGATATTAAATATTTTCGTCTCAATTACAAAAATTAGGCTTTTTCCCAAGTTTTCCTCACAGCCCTCAACATCAACCAAATTTTTAATAGTAACCAGCAACCTTAATTGGAAACAGAAGACACCTTCTCTTGGGAGACGCAGATTTGGATTCTCTAGAAAAAATAGGAATTGAAATCCGCAAAATTGAGGAACGCAAAACAGACACCTGGATTGACATAAGCCTAGAAGAGCTAAGGAAAGGCGTAGTTCGATTCTACAGAGTCAACGACCCATTAACAGGACAGTGGCTGTTCAAAATCTGCAGAGACGTAGAAATGCAACGAACCACCGTTAAGGCCATCAAATGCCCGTCTGGAATAGGCTTTTCACAACTAGAAGGACGCACGATGCTTTTCCAAAAAAGCCTCACAGAAGGCTACTGCTACGACGTCGTGTCACTATCATACCTTGACGACAAACAAAGACTCCGAAGAAACGTCGTCGTAAACATAGACGAGGTGCCTGAAATCCTCAAAAACCACTTCAAAATCGTAGACTACCAGGAAGCAACAGGAAAACAAGCCGTTGGAAAAAGCCTCGTCACATTGTGCGAAGAAAACGACGAAAAAAAGATGCTTTTTCTCTTCCTAATCGAAAGAGCTTGGCCTCTTTCAACAGTTCCCCCAGAAGTAAGCACAAAAATGATTGACCTTTACAAGATGATAAAGAGCCTCGAAAAAGCAGCACTTGAAGAAATATACACAAAAGCGCAAGAACAACACCAACTTGCAAGAGAAGAAACCGACCGCCTACTTAACATCCTGGAAACCGAAGGCAAAATCCAAAAAACAGACCAATACATCAAAACAAGGAACAAATAACCATTCCTCCTGCTTCATGACTAACCAATCTTAAATGAGTCGTCCATGAATAATAACATGGGGTGAACCCTTTTTGGAACATAAGCTTATAACGACCAAAGAAATGCGAGCCCTCGAACTGAACGCAGAATACTACGGAATCTCAAGGCTGCAACTAATGGAAAACGCTGGAAAAAACATTGCCACGGAAATCCTAAACCGTTTCAAGCCGAAAGAAACAAAAATCGCGGTCTTCTGCGGACTAGGCGGAAACGGCGGAGACGGCTTCGTAGCAGCGCGGCACCTAGCTTGCCAAGGCTTCAAAGTCGACGTGTTTCTCGCAGGAAAGGCTCAGCAAATAATCGACGAGAACGCGAGAAAAAACTGGGAGGCACTAACAAATCTAAAAAGCTCAGTGTCGATGCACGAAATTTACGACTCATCCCTTCTTCTTGAGGTAAAAGCAGAAGTCATCGTTGACGCGCTTCTCGGAACAGGACTAACTGGACCACCAAAACCGCCGATACTTAACATGATTAAACTCATAAACGAAGCCAAAGGATTCAAATTGGCAGTAGACATCCCAAGCGGACTGGACTCCGACCAAGGAAAGGCCTTAGGAGAAGCAGTCAAGGCAAACCTAACCGTTACCTTCCACAAGGCAAAACCTGGACTTATAAAAGCTAAAGAGTACACAGGCGAGCTCTTAGTCACAAACATCGGAATTCCAGAAGAAATCGAAAGCTACGCAGGCCCAGGAGACGTCGCGGCACTGGTTAAACCAAGACCACCTGAATCTCACAAAGGCGATTTCGGAAGGCTTCTAGTGATCGGAGGAAGCGAAACCTACGTTGGAGCCCCAGCGTTCGTAGCCCAAGCTGCCTTAAGAGCAGGCGTAGATTTGGCTTACATTGCTGCACCACGAGAAACAGCCTACGCAATCTCATCTATGTCGCCTGATTTGATCACCATAAAACTGGAAGGAGAATACCTGAACAAGGAAACCCTTTCTGTCATAAGACGCAACCTTGACAAGGCAACCTCAGTAGTCATTGGCCCTGGGCTTGGAATGCAAAAAGAAACCCAAGAGGCTGTTAAAGAAATCATAAGAATCGTTAATGAGAAGAAGATACCGATGCTTATTGACGCTGACGCCTTAAAAGCGTTCGCAGAATTCAAACATAGGCTGGCAACCCCGGCTGTTCTAACGCCGCACGTCGGTGAATACGAAATCCTAACTGGAACGAAGCTTCCACAAAACACCGAAGGAAGAATCAGCCTCGTTAAGCAGACAGCACAAGACCTAAACGCTGTTGTCCTCCTAAAATCCAACATAGACATAATCACAGACGGAGCAGCAGTAAAGCTGAATTTCACAGGAAACCCAGGTATGACTGTAGGCGGAACAGGCGACATCTTGTCAGGCATCGTCGGAGCCTTGCTTGCCCGCCACATTGCACCTTTCGAGGCCGCGGTAGCTGGAGCATTCGTCAACGGCGCAGCTGGAGACTTCGCTAAGGCGGAAAAGGGAGAACACATGGTTGCCTCAGACCTGTTGAAGTGGATACCAAAAGCCATGGATGACTCTTTCAGCCACCTTGAACTTAAAAAAGGTCGTTTTCCGAAAGGCTTTTGAGCATCAAACAATATGGTTGCCTTCACCACGTGGTTCACATGCAGTTTGACCTAGCCTTGCCTTCCGCCATGTTCCTCATCGTCACAGCCTCAGTTCTCTTATACAGAAAAACCGAAAGAACATTCTCGACATTGCTGGGAGACCAAAAGTTTTCCATTCGCGACGCCGTCATAATGGTCGTCGTTATGGGGCTCATGATCTCCACAATCGCTTTTCTTCCAGGACAAACCATACAAATCGGGTTCATGGCGGCATATTCTTACATGCTTTTCATGTTCACGTACATGGTTCTGAAAAAGATGTACCTTGCCATTGTTCCTCCGATTGTTTTCCTGCTTTCTTACATTTACTTCTTCTCTCATCTCGCAGTGTTCAACCTTTTTGTCGTAATCTTCGCCATAATCATAACGGTTTATATAAGCACTTTCTTCACTTGGAAGACAGTCTGGCTTTTTGCAGCTATCCTAACAATCATGGACATCATCCAAGTCTACATAACAGGCTTCATGAAACAAGCAGCCATCGGAATGATTGACCTCAAACTACCCGTCATGCTCATTATACCAAGATTTCCACCAGGAAACCTCGTAGACCTAGGAACAGGAGACCTTTTCCTCGCTGGGCTGCTAGCTATTCAAACAGCGAAAAAACTTGGCCAAAAAACAGGAATCCTTGTTGCTGCAATGAACGGCGTCGCAATGTTCATTTTTGAAGTCATATCGTTTAACACCAGATTTGCCGATTTCTTCCCAGCAACCGTTGTCGTCGTAGCTGGGTGGCTAGCAAGCCTCGCAACTTTTCACTTGATGAACCCTAAAAGGAAGAAGCAGGGAATAGAAATAGTTGTCGTAGAAGATTATTTGAAATACCAAGCTTAGTTTTTCTTGTTTACCTCGATAAACTGCTTTATTCTCCTAATTCCCTCTCTAATGTTTATCTCAGAAGTCGCGTACGAGAACCTAATGTGCTCGCCCTCGCCCTTGTTTCTGTGGCCAAAGTGAATGTCAGATAACACAGCAACCCCAGAGTCATGAAGAAGCCGTTTTCTGAACTCCTCCGAATCCTTTGCCTTAACAAGTTCGCAGGCTTCGGTGACTTTTGGCCAAACGTAAAAGGCGCCACCTGGCCTCAAGCATTTTATGCCTTCGATTTTGTTTAGTTCGTCCACAATTATGTCGCGTCTTCTCTTGAAGCTAAGCATCATCTTGTTCGACTCATCTTGCGGTCCAGTCAATGCTGCGAGAGCTGCGTACTGGTTTGGATGCGCGGCGCACGAATCCGTATTCGTAACCCACCTTGCTAGGTATGGAGAAAGCTTCTCGTTTGAGGCGTAGCCAATTCTCCAGCCTGTCATCGCGTAAGTCTTTGAGACACCGTCAACTATGATTGTTCTTTCCTGCATGCCTGGAAGCGAAGCGATGCTTTCGAAGCCAAAGTCGTGCACCATCCGAGAGTAAACCTCGTCTGAAAAAACCCACAGATTTTCGTATTCCTGAACAATGTCTGATATGGCTTTCAAAGTTTTTCTGTCCAAAACAGCGCCAGTGGGATTGTGAGGAGAATTAAGAATGAGCAACCTTGTTTTTTTGCTGATTTTGCTTTTCAAGTACTCCAAGTCAAAACTGTAACCCTTGCTTTCAAGAAGCGGAAGCGGAACGGGCTTAGCTCCGTTCGCCACTATTTGAGACTCGTAAATTGGAAACCCCGGATTGGGATAAAGAACTTCGTCGCCTTTCCCGTAGTCAGTAACGCAGAGAATCGTGTACCCAATGAATGGCTTAGCACCATTTGAAACAACAACGGAATCTGGGTTTACACTGATTTTCCTAGTCTCAGAAAGATACTTAGCAACCGCTTCTCTTAGCTCAGGAATTCCAGGAGAAGCCGTGTACCCAGTTTTTCCATCTTTTATCGCCTTGATTGCCGCCTGTTTTATGTATTCGGGGGTGTCAAAATCAGGCTGGCCTATGCAAAAGTTCACGATGTCTTTACCTTTACTTATCAGCTCATTAACTTCTTTTAGAACCACGAAAGCGTTTTCTGTGCCTAGGCTCCTAGTTCTCTCTGAAATCTCCAACATGCACACTCACCATACGTTAAATTAGGGCAATAACCTTCATTCAGATTATGCCGCATAAAATCTGCATAAGTAATTCAAAAACCTTTCGTTCAAATAAAAGGAGAAATTAAAAAACGAAAAAACATGATTATGCATTGCTCAAATTTTTGGGCGTAGCAGGGTTTCCAGGTCCGAAATGTTTCAACATAACCAGATTTTCAACTTTGCTTTTGTTAACAATCCAGACTCCTTCTTTTGCCGCCTCAACCGAGACAAACAACTCATCACTGGTTAATTCGCCAAATCTGATCATAGTAGGAGCCTCAACCTCAAATTTTCCTATTTCGCCATGCCCCTGAACCACAACAAGCCCATAAGCTCCCTCATCTCGGATTTTCACTTTTGCATTTGGCAGCACGGTGAGCTCCTTCGCACTGAACTCCTCTGTTCCGTAGACAATCCATTTCTGTGTGTACCCATCTTTTCGAGTTTCCTCAGGGTTTTCAGTGAAAAAAGGTTTGGTGTGATGGTGGCTTTTGAATTTTGGGTCGACATTTAACTCCCAATCTATCATATCCACAATATAGTCCAGATCGCTTCGAAGTTCAGGCGGAACATTACTTAGCAAAAGATCCTTAGAGACCCGCTTGTCCCCAACCATAGACTGGTACATCGCATATATGTCTGAGGCCTTCTGAACTTCGTAAGTCACAAGAGTACCGGGCGCGTGCAGAATGCCTGCTTGAACAAGCCAGCCTGTTCCAGGCTCAAGCCTGTATGCCCGAGAGTAGCCTAAGATTCCATTATCGCCTTGTTCCCATTTTTCTATGCACTTCTTGATGTCACTCTTTTTTGTGCCGGGGTTTAGTCCGAAAAACGTGTACGGAAACCTGCCTTCAACCATGTTTAGCTGAACGGGAAAATAGTAGGCTTCTGGTTTTGAGGCTTGACCGACTTTTTTTGCATGCTCTTCCTTTTGGTGTAGGTGAAACGGGATGGGACCTTCGTTGTCGAAAAACTTTGTAAGCACTGTCCAGCCGCCATACTTGCGCACGACGTCTTTTCCAAGTATTGTCTCTCCGAACTCGCTTATTGCCTCTTTTAGCAATATCTTTTCGGCTTTTTCGCTGTCACCGATGACCACGTAGCTTAAGCCTTCGTCTTCAGGGGCCCCTGGATTGTTAGCCTTAACGGTTGAAGCCAGCCACCTTTCGTCTATGCCTCCCCTCTGCACTCCGAGGGCATAAATATCCTCAGGTGCCAGCTTAAGTCTTCTTCCAGGAGCGAGAAAGTCCCTTGGCACCCACGCTGGAGCTAATCTAAGAATTCCGGTTCCGTCTTCTAAGGCCTTCAGAATAAGATTGGCTTTTCTCACCATGTTTCCATCTAAACATTAAAAAGTTATTAAGCTTTATTCATTTCGTCTTTGATGTTTCACCCCAGTCAACACGGTGTTAACCTCCACGTGTTCACGTTAACAGCGCATATTTTCAGCTTCAGTTTTAAAATAACGGTATAACTTAAGAGTCGCTGTGTAACCTGTCATTAATGGATAAGAGATTCGTAAACTCAAACAAGACGACGTGAGCCCCTATATGGTTGCAGCTGAAGGCAAGAGGCCAAAGGCGCTGATTCTCATTTCGGGTGGTCTAGACAGCATGGTTGCAGCAAGGCTTCTGTTAGATCAAAACATCGATGTTGAGGCACTGCATTTCAGAACCCCCTTTTCTGAACAGAATGAAGAATTTGTTGAAAAATTCTGTAGAGACATAGGCATTAAGCTTCACAAAATTGTTTTGAAAAAAGAATACCTAAAAATTGTTCTGGCACCAAAACACGGCTATGGCAGCGAAATGAACCCTTGCGTCGACTGCAGAATCCTTGAGTTAAAAAAAGCCAAGAAGGTTGCAGAAAAGATTGAAGCAGATTTTATCGCGACTGGAGAGGTTTTAGGTGAAAGACCTTTTTCTCAGAATAAAGACATGATGCTACACATCGAAAAGGAGGCAGGTTTAGAAGGTAAAGTTCTAAGGCCTTTATCTGCAAAGCTTCTGCCAGAAACAGAGGCTGAAAGAAAAGGATACGTTAACAGAGAAAGGCTCTACGCGATTAAAGGAAGAAGAAGAACACATCAAATGACGCTTGCAAAAGAATTGGGAATTTTTAAATACCCCAATCCTGCAGGAGGCTGTTTGTTAACAGAACCAAGGTTTGCTGACCGATTAAAGGAGCACATAAAAAACGAAAAGAAGCTAACGATATTGGATGTTGAACTTCTAAAGGCTGGCAGGCACTTTAGAATTGGCAAAACAAAGGTCATAGTTGGCAGAAACGAGAGAGAAAATTACAGACTTTCATTTCTTTGCAGCAAAAACAAGAATCTTGCCATGTTAGAAGTCAATGAATACATGGGACCGACGACGGTTATAGTTGGAAAACATGACGTCGAAACGTTGCAAACAGTAGCAGCAATCACTGTTCGTTACTCAGACGCTCCAAAAGACACCTTAGTATCTTTAAAATACGATGGCAAGAACAAGCGAGCAATCCTAAACGCCTATGCGATGCCAGACAGCGAACTAAGAAAATACATAATTTAGGAAAGGACGTTATAAGCAAAAAATAAATTTGAAAGCAGTTGTTACAGCGATCTTTTTTAGTCTTCACTAATGAAACTTAAAGGCTAGTACCTTCGGTCCTTCTGTTCTGCTGGCGAAATAAGCAATGATAAAGGACGCTGCAAAATCTATTATAACCTGACGTGTGTTATTCAATTAAAAATAAAAAATAGACGAAACATGTTGAATGACAAAAAATTTTTGGAATAAGACAACTAGCAACCTATTGAAATTATCGTCTAATGGTTATTATTGAAATGCTTATTTGCGGATGTATTCTCGAACTTTCTTTCCGCAGCAATCGTAAAGTTTTACATGCACTTTTGGACTTAGGTCCCATTCTTTGACGGGTTTCTTTAGTTCTTTTCCACAATCAGGACATTTCATCCTACCAAATCTCCGTTGCCTAATATGCCTAAACATGTTCATATAGCTTTCCATGCCATATTCCAAACCCATAAACTGTCCCAGTTACATTAGAAAATCTTGAAACAAGTAACCAAAAATTCAGTAAAACCAAAAATTTTGAGGCCGTTGTTCTACGCATAAAAAGGTTCTCGACGAAGCCAGGGAATCCACAATTCCACAGTGAATCCACAGCACCTATATAAAGAAAAAAATTCTCAACACACACGGAAGCTTCAAGAAAACCCAGTGAAGCAGGAGGTTTCTTGTAAAAATATAACTTATAATAACCGCTTTTAAGGTGCCACCGCTGCAATTAATTGCGATATCCAAGTTGGTTCATGCCCACAGGTTTAAGTGATGCAAAACTCAAAGAACCAAAAACATTGAAGCATGATTATGGCGTTGGAACCCCAAAAAGGAGGTAGACTGAAAATTCCGTGACGCGTAATACAACTTGACCAGATTGAAGTAGAAATGTATTACGTGAAACCAAGGAGGAGATTGTGGAATAGAAAGAATAACGGTCCCTCATTGCTAACCGACTTTTTGCGAAAAGCCATTTCAAAGAACTACGCTTTTAATATATTTTTTCAAAGAATGACGCTCGTTTCGTTGCATGTCTTTTTTTGTGGTATCAGTTTATATTTGGCGATTCACCTAAAAATCAAGGTGAATCCTATGGAGCGGGCTGAGGCACTTGATATTGCTGAAGCGACGCTTCATAGTTCTGGTTTCACAGTTTCTCGAAGATGCAGTTCTAGAACTAGTTGCTTCGATTTTGCAGCTCGTAAAGAAGAAAACCTTGTTTTCATCAAGGTTCTCATTGACATTAAGGACATTTCGCCAACTGACGCAGTGAGTCTTCGAGCAGTAGCAAAATGCTTTGACTGCACATCGCTTATTATTTCAGACATGAACGGCAACGAAAAACTAAGCGACGACACAATTTACTCCAGATACGACGTCTATGTTGTGACATCTAAGACGCTTGACGACATCGTGAGGGGAACTTACCCTATGATTGAAGCAACTCGCGGCGGATACTTCGTGAGGTTAGATGGCGACGAGGTAAGGTTGCGAAGGCATGAGCTTGGGTTGTCAATTGGAAAACTTGCTGGAATGGTAGGAATCTCTAGAAGAGCCTTATATGGTTACGAAAGAGAACTTACAAGAGCTTCCGTCGCCGTAGCTTACAAGCTAACGGAGATACTAGGCGTCCCGCTTGTCAAGACAATAAACATCCTTAGAAACAACCAAGATGACCAAAAAACAGACATAGACTTTCAGCAATCAAACTGTATGAAGAATAAGCTTCATAGATTGATCATGGACAAGTTTGCTCAACTTGAGTTTAAAGTGACTCAGCTAAGGCGAGTGCCATTTGATTTTGCTGCGAGCTGCCCTAAGACGAACCTGAGAATAATTGGAAGTTTTTTAAGGAAAAAAAGGCAAGATACCAACAATCAAGTAGAGGAAATCATGAGCTTAAGTGAGTTAATAAAGGCAAGACCGGTCTTTTTTGGTATTAACCGAAAGAATACGCCCAGAAACGTTCCCTTTTTAGGCTTAAAAGAACTTACGAAGTTGTCAAAAAAAGATGAACTTATGTCCCTACTTTAAATTGAGCTTCTCAAAAAAGAGTTGTTAACGTCCAAAATTTTCTTTGCAGTAATCCAAGACTTTCGAACATGCTCAGGGTAAGATCCGTGAGTTCTTACCCAATTTTTTAAAAAAGATATTGTTTTTGGGTCAGAACAGTAGCCGGATCCTATGTTCCCAAAAATTTCGTTGAGTTCAGCGATCGCTTTGTCACGTTCAACCTTCGCAATAATTGACGCGGCTGAAACAACGGGATAGGTTCGGTCAGCTTTATGTTCTGAGATTATCTTAACCTGGAATGGAACTTTCTCAGCGATGTGTTCCGCATATCTTTTTGGAAGAACATCTGAGGCGTCGACATAGGCAATGTCCGGTTTAAGATTGGCTATTACTCTAGCCATAGCGTGCGCTTCTAAACGGTTTAGACGATAGAGTTTGCTGCCAGTTTCAACAACAACATCGATTTCAGAAGGTGCCAACTTGACAATGCAATGGTTTCTAACGATTTTGACAATTTCTGTGGCTAGCTTGGTTCTTCTCGTGGGAGAAAGAAGCTTGGAATCTTTAACGCCTAGTTCTACGAGTTTACAGATTTCCCATTGGTCAACAAGGACCCCGGCTATAACTAGGGGACCAATGATTGATCCTCTTCCCGCATCGTCAACTCCGCATACAAGCATACTTAGGACCTGAATTCATTCTGGCACATGGCAGTATAATGTTTTCCTCAGTTTTTTAATGTTCTTCCAAGTATTTCTTTGGTTACCAGATTTGGAAGTTCATTTCGGTTGTTGACCGTAACCTCGAAGATTCTGACTGTTTCCTTGTTCTTTATTGTATGAATAAGCGGATGCGTTGTTCGGTAATGAATTGTGCCTAAAACTGTTTTATTGGATTCCAAAGCCCTTAATACGGCACCATTGAAAGACGCGGAGGACAACTCCATAGGCCCGATTTCGTCAATAACAACAACTTCGGCGTTAACGATAGCATCCAAGATTGCTTTTACACCAATAGATTCGAGATCCTTTATACAGACCCTATACTTGCCCACTTGGGGACCATAACTTAGCCCCTTTTTAGCTAACCAACCTTCTGTTCCGTTGCCTAGATTTGAAACTATGAAACCTTCTCTTTCTCCGTTTGTTCTTGATTCTCTTGTAACCATTCCTCCAACCTTGATGCCTTCCCGTCTGAGAGCGTTAACTATCTTAGTTAATGCAGTCGTTTTTCCCACACCGGGACGGCCAGTTAAGAAATAGGCTTTGCCCAGATCAACCCCTGCTTCATTGTCATATTATATAAATAATAATGTTCGCTGCATCCAATTCCTTCTTTCAGAACTGCTGAAGGATGTCTTTTTCTTCCATGATATTGTTGCAGTAGTGGCACCTTAACTTTAATGGGTCAGCTTCTTCCAAATAGAAAATGGATCTGATCGGTTCGCTACTGTCATTCGAAATGCAAGAGGGTTTAATGCACTTAACTATTCCTCTAATCACAGATGGCAGCTTAACTGTTAGTTTTTCAGCAACCCGAAAATTTCTTATGATATTGATTGTGGCGTGAGGAGCAATAAGAGCAATCTTGTCAACCTCCTCAGAATTAAGTTCACGGCCCTCAATTTTAACAATGTCCTTAACACCAAGTTTACTGCTTTGAACGTTCATCGCAATTGTCACGGTTCCGCCAGAACGTCCATTTATTCCAAGAATTTTTATGACGTCCAAAGCATGCCCTTTTGTGATGTGGTCAATAACTGTGCCGTTTCTTATTTTTGAAACTCTCAAAGATCCAGGAGACATAACAACCAAACCGCCAGAAAGTATCTATCTGGTCAATGACATAAAAGGTTAACTTTTCTAAACCGTGAAAAATCATTCCAATTAAATCAGTTTGGGACGACTCCTTTCCCTTTTTCAATCTTGAATTTTAAAGATTTAAATCTTCTAACTAAATATTTGCGTACTAGGTGTGTCAATGCCATGAAATCCGAATTTAACTTTTTAAACCGAGACATTGTTTCAATAAAGGGATTTTCACGTGAAGAAATTGACTGCATTCTCGAGGTCGCAAGGTCCATTGAGCATATTGCAGAAAAAGGCTCAGACATGCTAAGAGGCAAGGTTTTGGCAGAACTATTTTTTGAACCAAGTACAAGAACAATGCTTAGCTTTCAAACAGCAATGTACAAGCTTGGTGGAAACGTTATTGGGTTCGCTGAGCCTGGTGTTTCTTCTGTTTGGAAAGGCGAAACCTTGGCTGACACTGTGCGAGTCGTCGAAAAATATTCAGACATCATAGTTCTCCGTCATCCTCTTGAGGGGTCAGCCCGATTTGCTGCTGAATACGCGCAAGTACCCGTTATTAATGCTGGTTCGGGAGCTGAGGAACATCCAACTCAGGCTCTGCTTGATCTTTACACAATTTTGAAGGCTAAAGGTAGGATTGATGGTTTAGACATTGCCTTAATGGGTGATTTGAGGTATGGCAGAACGGTTCATTCGCTTGCTTACGCCCTTTCTCTTTATAATGTTAAGCTCAGCATGGTTTCGCCTGGCCTTCTTAGAATGCGAAGCGAAGTTTTACGGGACATCAGAAGCCGAATAGACGTGATTGAGTATAGGGATATCGAGGAAATTCTTCCCGAGCTCGATGTCCTTTACGTGACGCGAATACAAAAAGAAAGATTTCCAGACCTCGGAGAATACGAAAAGGTTCGAGGCACATTTGCAGTCAATTTGAAGTTACTTAGAAGCGCAAAGAACGATTTGATTGTTCTTCATCCTCTCCCGCGGCTTGACGAAATAGCGGTTGAGGTTGATGCCACACCATTTGCAAAATACTTTGAACAAGCTCGAAACGGCGTCGTCGTCCGAATGGCTCTATTGGCCTTAATTCTAGGCGCAATAAAGAAACAATAGTTTCTTTTTAGGCTTTGATGCCCTTGTCGTCCCAGTATTGCCTAGTTTTCAGGAATTGAATCTTCGCTTTAAGAAGGTCCATGTAAAACTCATCTTCATTCACGTGCATTTTACCGAGAATCCTAGACGCAGTTTCAGGTCCGACGCCCTTAACTTGAAGGGCTATTACGGCTAGTTTTCCGTAGCTAAGTATTAAATCAGCTTCACGTCGAGCAGTACTTAGTTCCTTAAGCTCCTCCTCGGTAAGATGCTCTTTTCTAACTCGTCTGTTAAGAATTCCTTTTATTCTTTCAACGTCATCTGCTTTTCTGAGACTAGTTAAAAGCGCCTTTCCACATTTTCCGCAGACAAGTTTTTTTGGAATGTCACGAACTCTTGTTTCTAAACTCCAGTCTCCGCATGAGAGACAGAAAAGCACCACTTTTCGTGACTCTATTGATCTCTTCATTCGTTCAATGTTACTGATTATGATTTGTGTCGGAGCCATAAGTTCAGGGACGTCAGCGTATTTTGCCAGTATGTGATAACCAATCGGTGATGGAGCCTCATGAGAAAGAATTGTCTTTACCTGGATTTCTCCTGACTTGATTGAACTCATTATTTTTTTAACTGACAAAAGGTCTATCCGTTCGGCCATGACCTCCCTGATGGTTTCTTCGTAGATGGGCGTGTCTTTGAACCTTAGTGGTAACTTGAAAAGAGTTTCGGGGCCAGCTAATTTTCCTCTTGGAAGAGCGCCAAATCTCTGGGCAATAAACTTCATTCTCTCAGTAAAGGGGAAGTGGGCTTTAAGATATTCATCAAATGCCTTTTCCACCTTTTCACCGTCTAGACTAAACAACGTTGCTGGAAGTTTCTCCAGATCTCGGCTTTCAACTTTTCGAGGCGTCTCAATTAGTATGCGGTATGCGTCGTGCCACCATCCTGTAATCAAATCGTGTTCCGAAAGCACGGCGTCGAAAATGCATCCCAAAGTCACATTTACGGTCTCTCCAAAACAAGAGTGTATAATAACATAATTGCCGTAGCCCTCGATAAGGATAAGATTATTCGTTGGAACAGGCAAACCACGTTTAAGTTGCTCACTTATCTCATTTACTATAACTCTTACAACCTCAGGCGCAACAGAAAGCTTCGCCGCCACATTCCTTAATGTTCTTTCAAGATCTCTGGTTTCAATCAACTCGTTCGCAATTTCTTGCCTCAATTTTCCTGACTCTTCAGCGATCTCAATGGGTAACGGAAGCAACTCCCCATCCCATCCTGGGTCAGACGCGAATGGATCTTCTGCAGGGACCACGTAAACTTTGCCTGTCTCGTCTTCGATTTGTACAATGCGCCAGACCCGTCCAGAACACAGAAAGTTCAGCCCAATTCTAGCTCTTAGAGCCATAAATTCCTCGCCAACAACGCCTATTTTGTGGTCGGAAACCACATCGATTACGGGATAGCGTCTTTCATCCGGAATCATGGAAAGATTCTCGTAATAATAGCGCCTTGTCCTTTCTGTTTTGCCCAAAATGTCTCCTTCCATCCACAATTCCCTAAGCGTATAGAGATACTTAACTACTTCGAGAAATTTGGTTTTTGAAAGGTTACGGTAGGGATATGCACTTTGAACAATTTCGTATGCTTCGTCAACTGTGACTTTACCTTTGTCAAGCAAAATGCCTATAATCTGATGAGCCAAAACATCCAATGCACCGTCGTGAAAACGTATCGGCTCAGAAAGGTTCCTGTAAGCCCGTCGAACTGAAGCTATGGCCTCTAAGGTATCATCAGGAAAAGCAGTTATTATAATGCCCTGAGAGGTTCTATCCAGTCTATGTCCACTTCTTCCCACCCTTTGAATTAGGCTTGAAACACGTCTTGGCGAAAGATATTGTATTGCCAAGTCAATGTTACCTACGTCAATGCCAAGTTCCAAAGTGCTGGTACAAATGAGCACCTTTAGAATTCCACCTTTGAACTTGTCTTCTATCGCAGTCCTTTCTTCTCTGGACAAAGATCCGTGATGAACCGCAATGTCACTGGATAACTGCCTAAGCTTGTGCCCAAGCAATTCCGCATTAGTACGGCTGTTGACAAAGACTAATGTTGAAAAATGACTATCTATGAGGTCTAAAATTCGCTTGATTCGAGCTGCAGCTTCAGGAGAGAGGTTTAGGTCTCCAGCTAAATCGTAGTCCTGTTGGTTAGGCATCGGGTACTCGACGTTGTAGACGTAGCTTTTTGGCGGATGAACTTCAATTACAGCCATTTGGCGCTGAGTCCCAGCTATAAATGAAGCTACTTCCTCAGGGTTTCCAACAGTTGCGGACAACCCTATTCTCTGAAAGTCGCTGTTTGTTATTTCTCTTAGTCTTTCAAGCGCTATAGTTAGCTGAACTCCCCTTTTATCTTCAGCAAGTTCATGAATTTCGTCTACAATAACAAACCGAACTTTACTGAGATGTTCTTTCATAAGTCTGCCTGGAAGTACAGCCTGAAGGGTTTCCGGAGTTGTCAAAAGCATGTTCGGAGGTTTCAAAGCCTGTTTTCGGCGAACCTTGGTCGCCGTGTCTCCATGTCGCACCTCAACAGTTAAGCCAAGAAGATTCGCCCACTCCGTAATTCTTTTCAACATGTCCCTGTTTAGAGCCCTAAGAGGCGTAATGTACAGAATCATTATTCCTTCTTTATTCCCTATTTCAAGAAATCTTGAGAAAACAGGTAGTAAAGCAGCTTCTGTCTTACCACTTCCTGTTGGCGCAACAATAAGAACGTTTTTTCCCTCAAGAATCGGAGGGATGGCTTTAACCTGCGGCTCCGTAGGTTCATGAAGCCCCATCTCTAGAAGGGTCGAATAAACTTTCTCGTTTAATAGAGAAAATACGCTATTCTTCACAAACTTTCTTCCTGAACTGATGTTACTATATGCTTAATTTGATGAGGGTTCTTCTTTAGCCTTTAGTTTATTTATGCATCTGCGTTAACTTCAAGAATTCGGTGAACGCTATTCTGAACCCGTCCGCAAACTTCTTTTCTCCCTTTCTAAGGCTTTTTTCTATTTCGTCTATGCTAAAGAATCCTCCATCAACTATTTCCCTTTGGTTAAACCTTATTCGCCCACCAAAACGGCATACGTAAAGCATCGAGATTTCCCGTTCATTTTCAGTGAAACTTTTAACTTTACCTAACCTCAACAAAGGGGCATCGATTCCAAGTTCTTCTTTGAGTTCTCTCTTGGCAGCTTCATCATAATCTTCGCCATAATCTACGTGTCCAGTTGCGGATGCAGTAAAAAACCCCGGGTAAAGGTCTTTAGACATGGATCTTTTCTGAAGAAAGACTTTATTGTTGTTTACAACAAAAACATAAACTGATCGATGTATCAAATTACGGTTTGAGTGACACTCCTTTCTCGTGGCCTTTCCAATAACATTGTCGCCCTCATCAACAACGGCAAAAAACTCGTTCATGCCCTAAAACAGCCTCGGAAGTAATAATTGCCCCCTTGTGGTTGCCTTTAAATATGAATAGTTTTGTTTAAGATTGCTCTTGCTGCTTCCATTAGAGCTTCGCCTATCGTTGGATGAGGGTGAACTAATTCGCCTATTTCATTAAATGTGCATTCTAGCTTCATGGCTAAGGCAGCTTCGCCAACCAACTCAGTTACATGAGGGCCAACTAAATGTACACCAAGAATCTCCCCTGTTTCTCGGTCGCAGACAACCTTTGCTAACCCGTCTGTTTCCGCCAAAGTAATCGCTCTGCCACTTGCTTGTAACGGAAATTTCCCGACAGCCACATCATACCCCTGCTGCTTAGCCTCATCCTCAGATAATCCTACAAATGCAATTTCAGGTTCACAGTACACGCAGACGGGAACTGTTTTGTGGTCCATAACTGATTCGTGTCCAGCAATGTTTTCTGCTGCCACTATGCCTTCAGCAAAAGCAGCATGTGCGAACATTTTTTTCCCCGTAACATCGCCGACAGCATAGATGCTTGGAATATTCGTTTTTTGCCGATTGTCAACAATAATGAATCCGTTTTCGAGTTTCACGCCGACTTTTTCTAAACCCAAACCGCTGGACAAAGGAAGCCTAGCGTCAGCAATAAGCACTTTTTCAGTGTTAACGTGAACTTCTGTCTCTTTTATTGACACATATGTGCCAACTGTGCCGTCCGGTTCAATTCTGACCGACTTTATATTGGCATTCGTGTAGATTTCGATTCCCTTTTTCTTCAGAATCCGTTCATAGTTTCTACTAACCTCAGTGTCAAATGTTGGAAGGATGTTTAAGGCAGGTTCAAAAATTTTTATCTCGGCGCCCAACGCCTTGAAAATCGTGGCGAACTCAACTCCGTAGATGTCGCCGCCAATGATTGCTAAGCTTTTTGGGCATTTCCTGAGGCTTAGAGCCCCTTTTGTAGTTAAGATTTTTTCTTCATCGACAACTGCGTAGGAAGGCTTTGGCTCCTCTGACCCTGTTGCTATAATTATGTTATCAGCATCTATGAATTCTTCTTCGCCAGTTGGCTTTTTAACTAGGATTTGGTTTCTAGAAACAAGAGACGCCTTTCCTTTAATCAAGGTAATTTTATTCTTTTTTATCAAATACTCCACACCTTGGGTTAAGCGGTTAACAACAGTGTCCTTTCGAGCCATCATCCTTTCGAAATCCACTTTAACCTCGCTTATGTTCAGGCCAAGTTCTTGTACTTTGGATATTTTACCTAAAAGGGAAGCTGTTACAAGAAGAGTTTTAGTTGGAATACAGCCCCTGTTCGTACAGGTTCCGCCCAAAGCATCTTTCTCAATCAATACAACCTTTTTTTCAAGCTGCGCTGAACGGATCGCTGAAACGTAACCTCCAATGCCTGCGCCTATTACTGCAACATCATAATGCGTTGAGCCAATCATGGTTTCATCAAGAGAGGCAAACAAATACATAAACCTTATTCGTGATTTTTAGTTTTTGATGTTCATCTAGATTCTGTATTTGCGCTGAAATTATAGATTTCCCCCGCAAATCCCCTTTTTCTTTTTAGCGTCATCAGTTTGGCAGACTCTATAAAGTTTGGTGCGATTTTTCGAGAATTGCCAGCATTAGATCTACAGGTGCTAAGACGACATTGTCCTCTGTTTTTAGGTCCTCTTTAGTAAGTATTGCATATTCTTTTACCTGAGAGGGTCTCCAAATGTCTTTGGATGAGACGCTGCTTTGATATTTGGTTTCAATTGCTGTGTATTTTTCGTCGATTCTAACTATGTTGTCTATTTCTTTTCCTCGAGTGTCGTAGTAGAACCATAGGAAGGTCTTAGGTTCGCGCATCATCGGGATTTCTTGGTTTGCTATTAGTTGTGATGAGACGATTCCTTCAACCAATTTACCAACAAGTTCTTCATTTTGCAGTGTTTCGTCGATGACTTCGTTTACGTCTTTTCCTGTAAGGAAGCTTTTAATCGAGTGGAATATGAAGGGGTCTTGGAAAAATATTTTCTTGTCTCCTTTGAATTTTATGTCTTTTTTGTTAAAGTCAAAAGCATATAGGATGGTGATAATGAAGGATTCTTCGAGAGTTTCAAGGTAGTCAATTGTCGTAACGTGTGTAGTTTCTATGTCACTTGCAAGTTTAGAGAAACTGTAGCGGCTTCCATATTTCTCGCTGATTTCTTTAAGGATTTGTCGAATTAAGGTTTCTTGTTTGCCAAGCTTTGTAATATCTCCAATGATGTCTCTCATAAGTGCCTCTGAGAGTTTGGGGTTTATCGCGAAGCTTGATTGTCTTTGTTCGCTTTGAAGTTTTTTGAGTAAGTAGTCGTTCACTACGAATGGGTAGCCCCCATATCTTATGTATAGGTTGAAGAGATAGTCCAGTTCTCGCTTGAAAGGTACAATCTGGTGTAAAGCCTTGAATAGTTGGTTAAATCCAGCTTCGAGGCTGTAGCTGATTTTTTCAAGAGTTGATAATAGCTTTTTGAGTGAATCGCGAAATTCTGCTTCTCCAATCGTTGAAATCACTTGGCTTGTAGTTTCGAGAACAAAATCTCTGAAGGACAACGGTTTCATATGATATTCATTTCCTTCCAGTCCTCTTCCGGGAAGAAGTTCACCTTTTCTTCTAAGTGCAGAAGCGCATGAACCCGTGGCCACTATCCTTGCCTTTTCTAAAGTTCCCGAGTCTGAGATGTATTTCAGTTCGAGGTTCCAATCTTTGATTGAGGTTATTTCGTCTATTAACACGTAGAGGTCAGTTACGTCGATGTTTTTGTTCATGAAATATGCTATTGCGCTTCTTAGCTCTCTTCTTGAGACAAAGAAATCTGAGGAAAGATACAGAATATGGTTGGGGTCGATTCCCTCACTGATTAGTTTGTTTATTAATTCCTTTATATATGTGGTTTTTCCAACTTGTCGGGGTCCTCTCAGAACGTAGATGTTTCCTTTGTTAAGGTCGATTCTTTTCCTTTTGAAGAAGATCGGCTTCTCATTTGCCTCTTTGAGGTTTTTGTCGAAGATGGCAAACTTTTCTCCATGCTTCCACCAGGGATTTTGGTTAACTATTTCACTAATTTTTACCATGTTTTAGATAGATTACTATCCAAATTTATAACTTTTTGGATAGTATATTATCCAAAATCGTCATTCGACATAAATAGCGTCTTCATTGAAAGCCTATTTATAAATGGTTCAGCAATGAAGTGGCAAGCTAATTATGAGGTGTCAGAGGGAAAGAGTTTGGTTTTTTAGATTATAGCTTAGTGAAATCTATTTATTTCGAGTTGGAAGAAATTAGCCTTAATCAGAAGATTTAGTGACTTACGACTGTTGATGTGATTTAATGGATTTCCAAGAGGCAATCGAAGAATTACGCAAAAATACTAAGGAGCTTGGAAAACAATATAGGAAGAAGGCGTTATGGAAGGTTCTGCGTTTTCTTTTGGTTGGCTTTCTGATCCGCAGGGATTTTGATAAGAGGATTTCTGAGCTTGTTGCGAGGAATGATCTGCTTCTGAAGAGTATGTTAAGGCATTTTGAAGACCATGAAGCTGTGAGAGGACATAAGCACGAGGCGAGTGAAAGAATAGCGTATTCTGAATTAGCT
>JAGTQS010000081.1 GCA_018397055.1 Candidatus Bathyarchaeota archaeon
CCTCGATTCGACAAAAGCCTATAATGTATTCATCATTGTTTTGTGAACCTTTAAGTGAAGCTGCTCTGAAGCCGGCACCAAATTCTACGCCTTTAACGGCTGGTATGTTGAACATCATCTTAGCAATGTCTGAATCTACAGAGTCAAAAATCGGTTCACCTAGACCAGCTGGAACGCCTAAGGCAATTACCTCAACTACTCCACCAACGCTATCTCCTTCTTCAACTACTTTTAAAATTTCTTTTTCCATCAATGTCGCAATCTCAGGTACCGCGCATCGAACAGAGTTACTATAAACGTTTTCTCGAATTTGCTTATACGAAACGGTTTTTGTAATTCTTACCTTGCCAATTTGGATCGTGTGAGCGAGCACCTCAATATTTATTTGCTTTAATAACTTCTTAGCAATCGCTCCTGCCATAACATAAGAAACCGTAACACGTCCAGAGAAACGGCCACTTCCTCTGTAGTCGCTGAACCCTCCATATTTCACATGCGTTACGTAATCGGCATGTCCAGGTCTAGGTTTTTCTTTAATCTGCTCGTAGTTTTCGGATTTTATATCCAAATTTCTAACGATTAGACATATCGGAGCACCGGTAGTAAATCCATTGAATACTCCTGAAAGAATTTCAACCTTGTCTTCTTCCATTCTGGGCGTACTGACCGCTGTCTGACCAGGTCTTCTCTTATTCAATTCAATTTGAATATCTTCACGAGCCAGAGGCAGACCTGCTGGACATCCATCAATAACAGCTCCAATGAGTTGACCGTGACTTTCTCCAAAGCACGTTAAGACAAGAGCTTTACCTATTGAGTTTCCGTTCATTTACTTCAGCTCCTAAACTAGCTAGGTCTTTAACAAAATTCGGATATGATTTATTTATGTATTCAACACCTCTTATGGTTGTTTTCCCAGCAGCCCTCAAGGCAGCTACAATGCACATCATAGCAATTCTGTGATCTCCATGAGAGTCCAGTTCTCCTCCCCTTAAAGTTCTTACGCCTTCAATCTCAATGATTTCCTTGCTAGCATTAATTTTTGCACCCATCTTTGTCAATTCTTCAAATACAGTTGCTTCACGATTGGATTCCTTAAAAGTAAGTCTTTTCACGCCTCGAATAACGGATTTTCCAGCAGCGAAACATGAGACAATGGCCAATACAGGCACCAAATCAGGATTATCTCTAAGATCAACATCAATGGGTCTTAATCCATCTATTGCACCCTGAACCACAATAAAGTCTTTCCTTTCTTTTATCTGGACCCCCATTTCCTTAAGTATTTTGACAATTATTCGGTCACCTTGAACAGAATTGCTTTGAAGACCTAATATTTTCACTTTTGAATCTGTGATGGCTGCTGCTGCGAGAAGAAAGGCAGATGAAGAAAAGTCGCCTTCCACAACATGATCAAATGGGCTGTAAGTTTGGTTTCCAGGAATATGAATCTTACTAAAATTAGATTGAACCTCAAACTTTATTCTATGCTTTCTCAGGATATCCATTGTCATCTCAACATAAGGTTTAGACTCAAGAGGAGACGAAAGAATAATGTCCACATCCTTTTTTCCTAAAGGAGATGCAAAGAGCAAACCTGAAATGAACTGCGAACTAACATCGCCTGGAATAAAAGACTCTCCTCCAGCAATTCCTCCTCCAAAAATGATCAGTGGAGGATAACCATCACCCTTAGTAGAATAACAGAGAACACCTAATTGCATTAAAGCTGATAAGAGGGGCTCCATAGGTCTACGACGAAGACTTTCACCTCCTGTCAACACCGATATGCCGTCTGCTAACGAGCAAATTGGAGCAATAAACCTCATTGTTGATGCTGAGTCCCGACAGTTTATAACATCTGAAGCCGTCAATGGTTTTGAAAGCCCACTTATTTCAAGAACATCATGTTCATTTTTTAAAATCCTAGCTCCTAACATCTGGCATGCTTCAAGGGTTGCCATGGTATCATCGCAAAAAAGCGCGTTTTCAATTCTAGAATAACCTTCAGAAATTGAGGCTGCAATTATTGCCCGGTGAGTTAACGATTTTGATGAGGGGGCTCTTACAGTACCTGTCAAGATTTTTGCTTGTTTTACTATAAGGTCAGTCATTAGGGCTTTCACACCTTATGAGACTTTTTAGTATTAATCTGAGTTTCAATGATGTTTCCTTCATATTTTTTCCAAGTTTCCTTCACATCATATGCCTTTTCAGGTAAAACGACAGCAGCAACAGCTGGTCCTTTACCTGAAAGTCCGGCAGCTAAAGCTCCGGCGTCCAAAGCGTCTATCACCAGGTTTGTGTCGACCCCTAAGACTGTTGAATAAACCAGTCCATTTAGTGTCATTGCATTAAGCCAGTCTCCTTGCAGAGCCATTTTATGTAGCGCTTTAACTTCGTTTGCCATAAGTTTCATTTTTTGTACATTCGAGCTGGCGGTGTACAATTTGGTTTCGGGAACATGAATAAGTATTAAATATTCATGAGGATAAAATTTCTTCAATATTTTCCTTTCAAGATTATTAGTAATCACTATTCCTCCAAAAAAAGATGCGCTTGCATCATCAAATGCACCTGTTATTGTGACACCTGCTTCCAAAGCAGCATCTACACCTATATTAATTACAGTTAAGTCACTAACTTCTTTCTCTATTGCTGCTAACGAGGCAAGAGCAACCGCATTCGCAGCTGCGCTACTACTTTTTAAACCTCGAGCGATAGGTATGTTTGACTGGGTTTCCACATAGGCGCCATATTCACCTTCAAGACCAAAGTGTCTTAGAACGCAACTTACAGTTTTTTCTATTAGAACTGTGCTTTCTTCACGATCAGAAAGAATTTTGCCTTCGATTCGTCCAGGTTCATTAATTAGCCTTACAGTTGCTTCAGTCTTTAGGTTTACTCCTAGAGCAGCTCCATATCCGCATGAAATTGCATTAATGATGGTTACAGCACCGTAGGCTACTGCTTTTTCAATCCTTGCCAAATTTTTATTCTCCTTTTATCAATTCTTATTTCTAGCTCTTAAAGCCAACTCGCTTGTAGCTGCCTTCATCATTACTTCAAATGGCGCTGTTCTACCAGTCCAAATTTCAAAAGACATTGCTCCTTGAAAAACGAGCATCGTTAATCCGTCTATTGTTGTTGCTCCCCTTTTCTTTGCTTCTATAAGCAATTTCGTCTCAAGAGGTTCGTAAACGAGGTCGAAAACAACTAAGTCAGACCTAAGAAGCGCCGTGTCTACAGGTGTCGACTCGTCATTGGGTTGCATCCCAATAGGTGTCGCATTTACCAAAATATTAGCATCTGCCAGCTCTCGTTTTACATTTTGTCCATTCAATTCATCAGCTTTGATAACAGTGTCTTGTCTATATAATGCCCTAAGTTCTTTAGCAAGCATCTCAGCCTTAGATAATGTTCTGTTTAAAATTACCAGTTCCCTGGCATCTTTAGCTAATGTTAGAGAAACTGACCTAGAAGCGCCTCCTGCCCCAAGAATTACGACTTTTTTAGCTGAAGGGTCTACACCATAATATTTCAAAGCCTTCTGGGCGCCTATTCCGTCTGTTGTGTATCCAATAAGTTTTCCGTTTCTATTAAGTATGGTATTAACTGAACCAATTCTTTTTGCTGTCGCATCTAAGTCATCAAGGTACTGGATAACATTAATTTTATGAGGCATGGTTACATTCAAGCCGTGAAATCCTAAGCTTCGGACACCTAGAATGGTGTCTTTAAGATCTTCCTGTTTTACTCTAAAAGCAATATAGATGAAATCCAACCCATAATGTTTAAAAGCAGCATTTTGAAGGCAAGGACTCAGAGAATGATCTACAGGGTCTCCTATAAGCCCGCAAACTTTAGTCTTTCCTGTAATCATCATATATCAACACCTAGTTTTTTGTAAAATTCTTTTAATTCAAAAACAGGAATCTGACCTAAACCTGTTTCTAACCCTTGTTCCAGCGAGGAGAAGGTGAATAATGCTCCAAATATTGGGGAAAGAATCCGTGAAATAGTTCCCTGTCTTCCCATTGCAAAGCAGACTATGTCTGTGACCTCGCTCATTTTGTAAGTAAACAAAAGGCATCTTATACTATCTTCAAACGTATTAGCTGTTGTAACCAACTTGCAAACAGAAGCCTCAGCTTCAATCTGAGATTTTACAATTTTCTCCATCTCAGCCTCTGATGGGGTGTTTTTGAAATTGTGATAGGAAATAATGGGCTTTGAGCCGTAATTTGCTATTTTATTTATTGTTTGTTTCAGGTTCATAGTCGATAATTCGATATCAACATATTCGAACCCAATTTCTGCTGCCTTAATTAGGATCTCAACTCTCTTCTTTTCATCTTGAACTTTTTTTCCTCCTTGGCTGTGTTCCCTGTTTGTAGCGATCAAAGGCACAGAGGCTTTGGCAATTTCCTTTTTTATAACATCCATCTGACATAGAATATCCTCTTGCAAATAGTCTAAACGTATCTCGATGAGGTCCGCTCCTGCATTTTGGGCTCTCCGAATCATTCCAGAGAGTTCAGAAAGCCTTTCTATGGGAAGCGGAACGCAGATTCTTGGTTTCACCTTTCGATCACTTTTTCTTCCTTCACAAGTGTCCCAAAGTGTCTACCGCCCTCTTCAAACCTTACAAGAACTGAATCTCCAATTTTCAAATCCTTAACAGATTTACTTCCATCGGTCGTAACAATTCTTATGGTTTCAGCGTTCTGCAGTATCGTTTTCACAGTTTTTCCTTTGCAGTCAGCTTCAATCATTAGTAAAGGTCGCCACTCTATTTTTATTCTGCTTATATTTGTTGTTCGTTGCTTTCCATTCCTATCAACAATTAATACTTCGTCTCCAGCCTTAAGCTCCGAGAGATAACGGGTCTTTTCTCCTGGTGCGAGAACATAAAGCGAAATTGACCCGGCATTTACTCTGAACGGTCGAGGAGCAACGAAAGGCGTTTCATGAACCTCCGCTTCGACAAGGAAAAGACCGTTAGATTGGCATC
>JAGTQS010000015.1:0-20632 GCA_018397055.1 Candidatus Bathyarchaeota archaeon
AATCACAATAGATGAATTCACGGACAAAGAGTCACAAGTATTTTCAACTCCAGCTGATTGGGAGGATTCTTTACTTCTATTGGAAGCAATCCATTAATCGCGGTTTTTAGAAAATGGAGTGGTCACTTTTGCCCATAACGGTTAACATGAGTGACCATAATAATTATTATTCATAAAACAATGGAGGTGTAAAAGAGTAATGTCAAAAGACGCGGAAGAGGTTGAAAAAGTCCTGAAAACAGTCTCTGAAATGGTTCCTAATCTAGTTAAAGGCGTTATAAGTGCGATCTTTTCTGCAGATGCTGGGAAAGAAATGGGTGCTGCTGCAGCAAACTTTTATAAAGAACTAAAAGCCGGTGGTTTACCAGAAGATGTCGCAGTTAAAATGACTCAAGACTACATTAAAACTTTCACTGACATTGGAAGCTTGATGAAAGAAGTGGCAGGTCAAAAAGGCGGTCTACACATCGAGCATCATAAAGGAGAGAATCTGTCTAAAGAAATAGAAGAACAGATTAGGAAGAAAATTGAGGAAAAACAAGCCGAGAAGAAAGAATAATTTTTTTCTTCTATTTTTTTTGAGTGAAAGTGTTTTGAAAAGAATTAGGATTGTCGTTGTTTTAAAAAGCAGTTATTACTTGCTTAGATTAGGGTCAAGTTTATTTTTTGCTTGGTTAACCTTGGGTTTCAAGGTTAGAAAAGCCCGAAAATCGTTTGAGAGACAGCTAATAACTGCGGGCATGCCGAGGGAAAATGCTGAACGAATAAGCAGAGTTTTCTTAGAACTGAAGGATCAAATGCTAGCATCCGTTAAGAGTTCGATTATGGGTTCTAAAAAATCTTGATTGCATAAAAACAAAGTTTTCAGATTTATTTAGATTGTTTTTTAGTATCAGCATAAATCTGGGAGCAACAAACACTAGAGAATTTGATGTTAAGCCCTAGTTTTTCCGCGGCTTTTATTGCCTCTATTGACGGAAATGCTATACCGTTGACTCCGGCTTTTACTGCTGTTGTGTCCAATTTTGTTCTGTATTCTCCTTTAGGTCTTGCGCAGCCTAAGGCTATTGGGATATTCGGCATCATTGTTCTTGATTTTATCAGCACTTCTTTCACGTACATGATTGAGGGTGGAGTGAGATTTTCCATTTTTGTACCTTTAATTGGAAAGAAAACTATTATGATTAGGGCTGACGGCTGAGTTTCCGCAATCATTTTTAATGCGTTGATCTCTCCGCGAAGTTCGCCGTAGTGTAGCCCTACAAGGATGTGCGGGGTGAAGGGTATTCCCGACGATTTCAGGGCATGCAGGCTTTGGCGGTAATCCTCAAGTGTGGCGTTAACGTGGTAGATTTCTCTAGCGGTTTCTTCACAGCCAAGAATGTCTATTGAAACTGCGTCTACTCCTGCCTTTTTGAGCTTTTCTGCTGTATCATAGTTCACGAGACCAGTGTGAACAACTACAGTTAATCCTAGTCTTTTTGCTTCTGCAATGGCATCAACGAATTTGTTTATAGGCACAGAACCGTCTGGTAGGCAGCCTCCGCTTATTAGACAGCCAACGGCTCCTTTTTGCTTAATTTTTCTGCATGTTTTAATCAGGGTCTCGGGTGAGGTGGCTGGCATCATTGTTTCAAGAAGTTTTCCTCCACAGTGGCTACAATTTAAAGAACAGGCGCTTCCAGTTACTGAGATAGACGGAAAAGTGTTCCGCACAGATTGATAATACTTGTTTTTGTAGTGGACGAATCCAGGGACATAAAAGAATATGTTTTTTCCAAAATGTTTCCAGCTAATTAATCGAGCTTGTCTTGTTTTTTCGTTTGAAGACTTCTGCACATGTTGCTGAGTATTCATTAGAAACCCTAACCACGTAATCTGTTTGAGGAGTTTATTGAGTGTAGTTTTTCGGTAAACAGATGAAATTGTTTGTGAGGTTCACCCGTTTTTCGCGTCGTTGATTATTGCAGCTATCATTAAAGGCAAAGCACCTGTGGCGTCTCCTTCTATGGTAACTCGTTTTGCTGTTTCTTTCACTTTTCCCCATGAGATTGCTTCTCTGACCTGTGCACCAGATAGGCTTCCGTCCCATTCAACGGCTGTTGTGATATACACGGCGTAGTCAAGGCCGCCTCTGAACTGGTTCCACCAGATTACGTGGTGCTTGGAGATTCCGCCTCCTATGACTAGTGCCCCAGTTTTTTTTGAGTCGAAAATTAGGTCGTTAAGCTCTTGCTCGTCTTTTAGGACATCGATTTTTAGTTTGTGGTCTTGGCTGAAAAGCCAGATTTGGTAGCCTACAGCCCCGTCTGTTAGACCTGGAATGTAGGTTGGGATGTTGTTTTTTGCTGCCCAATACAGAATCGAGTCTTCTTTGCAGAGTCTTAATCCAATTTCTCTGCAAAGTTCGCGGCTTGAAATTTCGCGGACGCCTTCGCTCCACAGGGCAGAAAGAAGTTCTTGCATTTTTTGTTCGATTATTATGCCGTAGCTGTCGTTAGGCACTAGGATGTTGCCTAGCCTATTCAGTTTTTTTCTGTGAAGCGTTCTGTCGTCAAGGTCAAAGGAGCCTTTGTAATAGTTTTTCCAGCACCGCGCTAAGTCGTGGTCAAGGGTTCCGCACGTTGTAACAACAACATCAGCGATGCGGCGTTTCATGATTTCCATGATTATTCCTCTTGTTCCTGTTGCGACGATGCAGGCTGGAAAGGAAAGAAACTTGACACATTGTTTGTCGTCAACCATTTTTTTAAGGATGTCGACTCCTTTTACGATTTTTTCTGCCGTAAAACCCCAGGAATCAGCCATTTGGTTAACAAGTTCTTTTATTGACATGTTTTCATTGATGTGAAAATCCTTTATGGCTTCTAACGACTCGTGCATTTTCTGCTTTCTCCACTCAGTCTGTTCGACGAAAAATTGGCTTAGGACTCCTATAACAGTTGTGGAACCAAGTTTATCCCAAAAATTTTCAGCTTTTGCGGTTTAAAATTTTTTTCTTTAAATAAGCGCTGGGGAAACACTGTGGAGTTGTGGAATCCCTAATAGCATTGATGGTTCCTCCTTATGTGGGACGCCGCGATTTCTAGATTTTTAGTTTTTCTTAAGGCTATCTGTTGCAGAAATTCTAAGAATGTTGACGGAAATTCCTTATAATAGTTTATGAAGTATTATCATTGGTTGTAATTGGGTCTTTAATAAAACATGATTGTGGTTGAGGTTAAGTTCGATGCGTAGTGGAGGGTTGCCGGAGAAAATTAGGGTTTCAATCGGTTCAGCCATAGCCTTGGGTTTAACTAGAGGAACCGTTGATGTTTTACCCACGACAGTTTATATGCTGACCTACAAGCACGGCAAATGTTCAGCTAACTGCGCCTTTTGTCCACAATCAAAAACAAGCGGCGGAAGAGCAGATATGCTTTCCAGAGTTGTTTGGCCTGCTTTTTCAACCGAGGAAGTAGTTAAGCGCCTTGCAAAAACCTACTTAGAAGGTAAGGTTCTCAGATCTTGCATCCAGGCTTTAAATTATCCACACGTTCAGGAAGATTTGATGTCCATAGCCCAAAAAATCCGGTTCTTATGCGACATACCTATCTCAGTATCATGTCAACCCCTTACCCGAGAAACAATGAAAAAGCTCGCTGAAGCAGGCATAAACAGAGTAGGCATCGCGCTAGACGCTGCGACAGAGAGCCTTTTCGACAAGACAAAAGGAATCAATGTCGGAGGACCATACAAATGGCAAGATCATCTTAGGGCTTTAAAGGAAGCTGTTGAAATCTTTGGCAAAAACAATGTCTCTACTCACTTAATAGTTGGACTTGGAGAGCAAGAAGAAGAATTTGTAAAAACTCTTCAAGACTGCGTCGACATGGGCGTTTATCCCGCGCTTTTCGCTTTTACACCCATCTCAGGCACAGTGATGGAAACTCATCTACCTCCATCTGTCGACCGTTACCGAAGATTGCAGCTTGCCCAATACTTGATTACCCATGGATTAACGCGATACGAAAACATGAAGTTCGAAAAAGGATGTTTAATTGACTTTGGACCTGAAAAAGAAGACGTGAAAAAAATTATAGGCACTGGTGAACCTTTTCGAACCTCTGGATGCCCCGGTTGTAATAGGCCATACTATAATGAGCGGCCTAAAGGTCCAATTTACAACTTTCCTAGAAAGCTTACTGAAGATGAAGTGAAAAGCATTGAAAAAGATTTATGCATTTAGAACGTAAAAAGGTTAATGAATGGAGGACCATCAATGAAAATTTTCGTCGACACAGCAGAGATTGAAGAAATCAAAACCGCCATCTCTTGGGGGATAGTTGACGGTGTGACGACTAATCCTTCGCTTATAAAAAAGGCGGTGGACAAAAGACAAGGCAAAATTACGATGGAAGAATACATCAAGGAAATCGTCAAAATTTCACCTGGGCCAGTCAGCCTAGAGGTTCTTGGTGGAAACTGCGACAAAATGGTTAAGGAAGGAAGACTGTTGTACGAAAAGTTTAGCAAATACGGGAAAGTCGCAATAAAGATACCAGTAAATCCAAGCACCCAAGAAAATGATGGGCTTGAGTTTGACGGATTGAAAGCTATTAGGCGGCTTTCCAGCGAAGGCATACCCATCAACGTAACTTTAGTCATGTCTCCAGAGCAAGCATTGCTCGCTGCAAAGGCTGGAGCAACCTATGTAAGCCCCTTCGCAGGCAGAGTGGACGACTACATTAGGTCGAAAATGGGCATGAAAATAGGCAAAGACTTTCAAAAAGACTCCTACTTTGACACTGAACGCATTCAAATAATAGCTGAAAGAAAGATTGATGACCTCATTAATAATTCAAAATCAGTCGCTGAAATCTACAATGACGCTGAAGGCTGGAAATTTTGGGAACTAGCGCAGGACAACGGAGTTTGGAGTGGCGTAGATCTCGTGGCGAAAATCCTTCAGATTTATCGAAACTATGGTATTAAAACAGAGGTGATTGCTGCAAGCATCAGAAATCCCCGTCAAGCCAGAGAGGTTGCAGAACTAGGAGTTCACATAGCCACCTTACCGTTCGAAGTGATTCAAGGAATGATTTCGCACTACAAAACAACTGAAGGCATGAGAAACTTCGCATCTGACATTGTTCCTTCTTACAGCGCTCTTTTTGACCAAAAATAGACATCAAATGACTCGTTCTATACTGTTTATGTTTGATTTTGGATTAGAAACTCGGTGAAAGAATGACTAATTACCTTGATGCTGGAAACGGTTGCAAAGTCATTTTTGACGATTTCCAAAACGTAAAGCTAAGTGAACCGGCTGACTTGGTGTTCGCTGACCCACCGTTCGGCATCAATTTCAAAGCCAATTTGCAGACGTATCACAGAAAGCCTGACGCATTATCCTATAGGGAAGTCCCGCTGGAAGTATACCCAAAATTCGTCAAATCCCTACTTGACTGGTCATACAAGGCGCTAAGTGAATCTGGAAGCATGTGGCTGCTTTCCGGGTGGAACAATCTTAGCACAGTGCTTCAAGCCGTTGAAGATTCAGGTTTTCATTTACTAAATCACTGTATCTGGAGGTATCAGTTCGGGGTTTTCACAAAAAAACGGTTCACCACATCGCATTATCACCTTCTTCTCTTAGTTAAGGACTTGAACAATTATGTTTTTAACAAGCCCCAACACTACGCTGAGGACGTGTGGTACATAAAAAGACCGTACAACCGAGGCGTGCAAACAGCGGGGAATGAGCTTCCAGAAAAACTGGTTGAAAAATGCATCAGAACCTCATCAAATGTTGGAGACCTTGTGGTTGACCCCGTTTTAGGCTCAGGGACAACTCTTAAGGTCTGTCTTCGCACGGGCAGAAGATGCATAGGCATAGAGATTAACCCGGCACTCATTGAAAGAATTAAATCGAAACTTAGTAAGGCAACATAATTCTTAAAATAAAATCGCATTAAAAAACCAAAAAAAGGCTGGGAGGGGTTGACCCGCATCCCTTGGCCGTGTGCACATTAATTTAGATTTTATGCGGTTTCTGCAGATTTAACGTTGCATTCAACGTAGTACTGGGCGTTTTCGGTGAATATTGTTATGCCGATGGTTGTGCCGATGTCGTTCACGTTCAGGCTGTCTGGGCTTGTAATATAGATAATCATTGTGTCGCCTGAGGCTAATGGAAGATCTGTAGATGGAGTAGTGAAGCTGCCGATTGTTCCATCAATATACTCCATTGAAGCCCAGGTTTGAGTTGCATTGGGGCATTGAAGCGATCCACTGATTGCTGAGTCAAGTCTTAAGTAGCGGACTGTTGACCATGCTGCTTCGACGCCTCTGACTTGGATCTTGTCGATGACTACGTCTCTTCCGCCGACACAATCCACGGATACAGCTGCAAAAGCAGTGCCATTAGCGTAGACCCACATAGCCTGTTTTGAAAGCCTAAGGTCTTCTTGTTGTGTTCTAGTCGAAGTTATGTTAATAGCATACATTGTGACTACGCCTGCAAGTAGAACGGAGACCACTAGAATTATCAGAGTTGTTACCACTGTGCTGAGCGCTTTCTTATTGTCTAATAGACGCTTCATTTTTCTCACTGGAGATGTGTTGTTGCAAAAAATCGATATAGTAATTTGTGCGTCAATCGACCCTACATACAATAAGCAAGCTCACTACTTGAACGGGCGTAACGCTCAAAATTTCATGATCTAATGGTCTGAACCATTAGTCTAGAACCACGGTTTATATACAGCTTCGGAAGCAAAAAACAGTATCAAAAACGTGGTTGACAATTCAGTATTCTAGAAACACCCAACTCGTTCTCTTGGATATATTTCATTCATGTCCTATTAATAGATTTGTAACTCTGTGTTTTCCGTGATTATCACGGGACCGTCAGGCTTTGTGTTTACGACAATGAATGGAACTAATTGCGCCAATATTCTTACTGCAACAATGCTGTTCTTCATTAGGGGTCTGCCTGTCAATTCTTTTCTTAAAAATTTTTTCAGAGCCTCATCTCTAAGCACGCCCATGCCAGATGGAATTATGACAACTGCTTCAGCCTGAGATAACTTGGTTTTGCTGACGGTAACAATCTCGCCTATTCTTGTTCCAGCGTTTCGCCTTATATAGGCGTCTATCTTGATTATGTAATCGTCTTCATTTTTAAAATTGGTTGAATAGGCTCTTGCTACCGTTTTTTTGTTACCAACAATTTCTATAGAATCTCCATCTAACATACGCAGGATTTTCATGGAGTTCTCGTTGATTCTTGCAATTCCCTTCGCTAGGTCACCTACTTCTGCATCATAAACCCTTAGCCTAATCCCGCAAGTTTCATTACTTGTCATGTTCTACCCCTACTTTCTAAAATTGTCATTTTTGCTGAAGCACCAAAAACCCAAGTCTAGTTTTCCCAAAACTAAAAAACAAAGTCCGTGATAAAAACGTTATTTTTTAGCCTTAAATTTTTAGAAAACGCCCTTGAGTATGACAGATCATAAACTCTAAAGCGTATAGGTGCCGAAATAACCACCTGTTTTGCGGAAAAGTATATACAAAAATGGATTTTTCAAACAATTCATTTAAGTATGCCAATTTCAAGTATCTACACAAAAAAGTAAATAGGCAATAAAAATCAAGTGACGGAAAAATTGCCAATCATCGAAACAAAAAATCTCACGTACACTTACCCTATTGGGACGAAACCTGCTTTTGAAGACGTTACCATCAAGATTGACAAAGGCGAATTTGTCGTCCTGACCGGTCCAAGTGGATGTGGAAAAACTACCCTTTGCAGATGTTTTAATGGTTTGATTCCACACTTTTACAGTGGAAAACTTGAAGGCGAGATATATGTATCTAATTTAAAAGTCGTGAACCACCCAATTCATGAACTTGCACAACACGTTGGAATGGTTTTTCAGAATCCAGAAAACCAGCTTTTTGCATTGTCAGTTGAAAAAGACGTTGCCTTTGGGCTTGAAAATCTTGGAATAAGCCGAGAAAAGATGCGTGAAAGAGTAGATTGGGCTCTTAAAATTACGGGAATTTATGGTCTTAAAGACAGGGCGCCGTATGAGCTTTCAGGCGGGCAACAACAAAGAGTAGCAATCGCCTCGGTTCTTGCGATGCAGCCAGAAATCATAGTTCTCGACGAACCGACCAGTTTTCTAGATCCAGTTGGAGCCCAAAACATTTTCGAGGTCATCAACAGATTGAACAAGGATCTAGGCATTACCATTATTCTCGTTGAGCATAGACTTGACCTTACCTCTAAATACGCTAGCCGCGTTATGATAATGGACAAGGGCAGGATTATCCTCGATGGTCCTCCGAAAGAAATTCTTAACAGTGAAGAGGCCAGACTAATTGGGGTGGGGATACCCAAGGTCACAAGGTTATATCAAATTCTCAAAAATAAAGGTCTAAACTTAAATGAAATACCTCTAAGCGCTGAGGAAGCTACAAAGGGCTTGCTGGAGGTTCTACGAATTTGATAAGAATCCAAGATGTCTTCTTCTCATATCCAAACGGCGTGGAAGCATTAAAAGGAGTAAGTCTCGAAATTCAAGACGGCGAGTTTCTCGCCATTATGGGTCAAAATGGAGCTGGAAAAACTACTTTGGTAAAACACATTAATGGGTTACTAAAACCCACTAAAGGCACTGTAACAGTTGATGAGGCTGACACAACAAAGGTTAGTGTGGCAACTTTAGCGAAAAAGGTCGGTTTTGTATTCCAGAATCCTGACCACCAGCTTTTCAGCGAAACTGTAGAGGAAGAAATCTCGTTTGCCTTAAGAAATTTCGGATTCAGCGAGTCTGCGATAAAAGAGAGAGTAAACTGGGCTTTAAACCTCTTAGATTTAGCTGAATACCGCAAGGTTTCGCCTTTTATGCTGAGCGGTGGAGAAAGAAAAAGGGTTGCACTTGCCTCAGTTTTAGCGTGGGATCCAAAAATCGTCATACTTGATGAGCCGACGATTGGTCAAGACAGTCAACAAAAGGAGCGGCTGAGACAATTTATCTTGCAGCTAAACCATTTAGGTAAAACCGTTATCATCGTAACCCACGACGTCGAATTTGTGGCTGAATGTAAACCCCAAGTAGTTTTGATGTCACAGGGAAAAGTCATTGCGCAAGGTTCAGCTGAAAAGGTGTTAACAAACCTAGAAGTTGTCACTCAAGCCTCTGTTGTTCTGCCGCAGATTTCTCAACTTTTCGCAAATCTCAAGGACATCGGTTTTCCAACAGAGGTTATCGACGTCAACGAAGCAACAGACATTCTTCTTGGAAGATTAGGTGACAGCCGATGAGCATGTTCGACGGATTCAAGTTCCGAAGCGTAAACTCATCAGTTCACAAAATGGACCCGAGGGCAAAGTTCATCTACGTCTGCGTCATGTTCGCCGTTGCTGTAATGTTTAGCCAGATCATTCCACTTTTGGTGCTGTTAATCATCCAGATGCCGTTAGTTTTTGCAGCTCGAGTTCAAAAAGAGTGGCTGCGTTCTATGAAAGGCGCTGCAGGATTCGCAATCATCATTTTTTTGATGAACGTATTCTCACTTTATTTCTATGGTAATTACGAGTCTCTGTCAGCCATAGTTGAACGGTCTTTTGCCCTAACGCTTAGGTTTATGGTTCTCATTGAGTCTTTCTCAGTGTTTTTTCTCACAACATCACCTGACCTTCTTGGTTTAGCTCTGGAACAAAGCCGAGTGCCATATGAACTGTGTTTTGCCTTCACAACTGCTGTTCGTTTTGTACCTGTTCTTGCAGAAGAGGCTCAGACAATAATGGACGCCCAAAAAGCGAGGGGACTTGAGCTGGAAGGGGGAAGTTTTATTAAAAAAATTAGAAACTACATCCCTATTCTTATTCCTCTTATTGTGAACGCTATACGCCGAAGCCTTGAGCTTGCAGAAACCATGGAGTCTAGAGCTTGGGGAGCAACGCAAAACCGAACGAATCTCTATGTTCTAAGAATGGGAAGAAAAGACTTCCTCTTGATGCTCTTTTCTTTTGCTATGTTAGTAGTTTCAGTTTATGTTTCGTTGAACGTTCAGATTCCAAACATAATCTATCTACTAAATATTTAAGAATTAACAGAAATGTAAAAGAAAGGGATTTTTCAGTATTTACGGTATGCAACCACTAATGTTCGTGCCGTATATGATACGCAAATATTAAATTATTCCAGTTGAATAAATAAGTGTCTTGGAACTGTGTCTGAGACGACCGTTTGAGCCAAACTGTTTTACCCAGTTTTTTTATTAAACCGAAAGGATCCTGCAAGCGGAGTGACCCTTAATATTTTGAAGCCCTTTTTTCTTAACGTTTTCACATGCTCCACCCTTTCTAGAAAATCAGGCAAAACCGTTATCGAGATTTTCAGGTCGAGTTCGCCTCTGGTTTTATCTGGACGTTTGAAGCGATACAAAACCACATAGATTTAAGAATGAAAAATCAAACATGGTACCGAGTTGATGCAGCTATGTTTGAAGTGTTGTGTTATGGCGATTCTAATACTTGTGGAGCAGACCCGCAGACAGGCGGAAGATTCAGTATAGACGAAAGATGGCCTGGAGTTCTTCAGAAAGCTCTCGGTGAAGACTACCACGTGATCGAGGAAGGATTAGGCGGCAGAACCACAGTCTGGGACGACCCCGTCGAAGGTCATCATAAAAACGGCGCAAAGTACCTGATTCCATGCCTGGAAGCGGTATCCTCAATATACGAACTTACTGTGACAACCTGCTCAACAACAAGCCCATGAGTGGTATTACGCCGCTGCAGGTCGCGCAAGCCCTGAAGATCTATGCCCAGACCACGCTGCAACTGGTCGAAGGTCTGCCCGAGTCATCTCCCATCAAGGAACTGCGTTTGACAATCGGCGATTGGAGAGCGATGGCGCACTTGGGTGATTACTACGCAGAAAAAATCCTGGGTGCGACAGACTTGGCTCTCTACGAAAAGACGGGTCAAATTGAGCAGCAAACTTCTGCCATCAGACATCTGGAGGCGGCGTTAGAACACTGGAAAAAATACGTGGCTGTCGCCAGCAGCCAATATCGGCCACAATTGTTGACCCGTATCGGCTATGTCGATCTCAACCAGTTGACGGATAAAGTGGCGGAAGATATAGCGATGGCGAAGAATTAGGAGAGATGCATGAAACGGGGACGCATGTGTCAGCCCATCCACACGTGGCTTTTTTATCAACATTTCCACACCAATGAGATAAAAGTAATTGACAATGTAAAATTGTAGGATTTATGGAATGGTTCCTCACCGTAAGCGTTATTTGGCGGGTTTCTACAAAACTTGTGCTCTATGAGGTTTATCATTAGTGCGTTGAAACCTTTTTCACGCCGGTTTTAAGATACCGTTCAACCTATTGCCTCGTCAATTCAACAATTAGGGACCAAGCAGCATCGCCTTGTAGCAAGAATCGAACATTGTTCTGGTTCACTAAGTATCTCTTATTCGCGCTGACCTTAAGTGGATAGATGTTTTTTGACATTTGCTTCAACTGTTAGCCTAATTCCGATTTCCTTGATATTAATGCTTCATCTAAGGCATTATATCCAAAAACGTTGTCTATTTTTTGTTGTTTTATTGATTTCTGGTTCTCTACAACATGTTTTACGCTATACTGAGGTGTATATGTGGAGTCTCTAATCACGTCTTTGTTTTGGTGGCTTCTTCGTGGTGTTGTTTGTATGTTTATGATATAGGTGAGATGTTCATGATTGGATGGGAAGATGTTCAAGAAGAGGGTGTAGGCTGACTGCGGGAAGTAGAAAAGTTCGTTGATGAAGGTCCACTTCACGTCGGTTTAAGATCATAATGAGTTAGGATGTAGAAGACGAGATCTGTAAAGAAGCTCAACCTTTGTCTAATCTCTTAACTTGCATATCAGATCACTTCTATATTTAGTATTCTGCATAAATCTTTCAATGCTTCCGTATTGTCGCCATATGATATAATATAGTGCTGAGAAAGAACTTTTTCAGCGAAATCTTCGATTGAAACGTCTAAGATTACCTCTAAACTAGGAAGTTGAGGTGCTGGTGGCTTCCAACCTGCTTCTTCCCAGCTTCTCGGTTCTACTGCTTTTCCTGTTACAATATGCATTGTGTATTTGTCTCCTTTGCTGGATAGTCGAGATAGAGTCACATTTCCCGTTCTAACTTTTGAAATATTCAATATTCCTTCCCCAAAACTACCAAAACTGGTTGTTGTAACTCTAACGGGACCATCGACGATTTCAGACGGGACATAATCCGGAACTCCTAGTAGTATTCTGTCTTCCATGAATTCATAGAATTCCATGTAGGCGCCAATCTGACTAGTTAGATATCTTACCATTAACTGGGTGACAGCACCCAATGTGTCGTTTTCTGGAATAGTACATACGCTATCTTCGTCCGCCAACATCATTAATATCATTGCTGGAGGAAAATTCATCAGCTTCTTCATCCCATCTACATCAATTAACGATATAGCTTGATAGTTCCTTTCTTTTATCTTACTTTTTATCGCTAAATAGAATTGGACCCCCTTCTCTAAGGTTTTCTCACTAGCAGGTCTTTCAAATATCCAGTTTCTTTTTATTTTTTCAATGAGGCTTTTAATATCTTTTTGGTGTAGCTTTTCGATCCTTTATATGATTTCGAGCATTTCAAAGACTTCTACTTCTGGTCCAATCTTACTTCTTAGTGAAACCCCATCAAATAAGGTAGCATAAAGATTCATGTCCCTGAAACCCATCATTCCTATTTTTGAACATTTCAATAGCGATACAGCTCTTGCTGCCTTAGCGAAATTCTCTATTTTATTTATCTCAGGCGGAGATCCGGGACAATTGTAAATAAATTTAAAATTATAGCTCATGTCTTCCATTGCCTTTCTAAGGGCTGTTGTTCCCGCTTGGTCGGCTGTAGTCACTAACTTATCATTTTCCATGTAACCCGCTAGCCCCCATAAAAGCACTGGTTTATGAGAAAAATCGCTTATTACACGAATTACAGTGTAACCACCCAGATTGTTCCATGAAGGAGACTCATTGGCAAAAGGGCAAGGACGAAAAGGGCGTGGGCATACCCCGGACCTCCCGACAAGGCACAGTCCCTTGGAAAGACGTTTTTCATCCGTCACCTCAGGCTGTACAGGTACACCCATCTCTTTTTGTACATTTCCCGCAGGGCACCCTTTTACTGTCTCCACGGCGCTACTATTATTCGACTTCCTACTCGTGGACCAACTACGCTGCTCAAGGCAAAGACGGTCTTTGGCCCAATTTCGCTGTAGATGTTGCGAAGTCTGGCGAAAAGACCTCTATCGAAACGTTCGAGTACCTGTGGAGTGCAGACACCTCGCTTCAGCCACCACAGCAGTTCATCGACGCAACTTTCTTCTACCGACGAAGGCTGGCGGAACTCTACGACCTGCAATGTCATCACGCTTTCCTAGACTATGCTTAGGATTGCTGGGGTCCTGGCAAGAAAGCCATCGAGGGTAAGTCTGAGTCCGAGGCCTTGAACATTCTCAGAAGATGGGGGGAGAAGATTGCTGAAAAGGCGAGGCAGGCCGGAGCCGATCATGTGGGTGGGGCGCACGAACTCTGGTTCTCATCACCGTACACCGTTCCCGACGAGATTCGACTTAACCCCATGCATCCAATAAATTGCGCAATCGCTGATATGATAGCTGCTATTCATAAGCAGGGGCTAGGGTTCGGATATTGGGTGCGACCTGAGTTCGTAAAGCAAGCTTATCCAATGGTCATGTCCTCGTCCTTTTACACAACATATTACGGATATGTCAATCAGCTCTTTCTGCGAGCGATACCAATTATCGAGCAAGTGGGCTTGGTGCTCATCCGTAAACATCCTGAGTGGATCCGCCGGGGTCGCAGTGGCAAGATTCCAAAAAAGACTCCCTACAACTGGACGCCTATGTCTCTGACAATTAAGGGCTGGTACGAAGAAGTGGTATACAAAACTCTTGTAATGATGAAGAAGCTGGGCGTCGATAGCGTTTTCCAGGATGGCGGCTTCTCAAATATGCCGGGCGTGGATTACACATCGGGGAGCGCACGAGCTGTCCAGCCATATAACTGGCGTTTTTATCAGGATGTCAACTGCCTTGGTCTGCAACAAAACGGCGAGAACATGACCGGCTGGGTGACCAACAACCTCCACAATTTAGTCGAGAATGACACTAAGCACCTTTGGGCCTTCGCCTTTGGGAACTATAGGGGCAACCTCGAGGGTGATGCGGTTAGATTTTTCACGTCAATATTACGCCACATTTCACATCAGCTCTATATCGGTGCATATCTGAATCTGAGCGGAGATCCCCGTCACGCCGAAGTCGCACGTTTTGCCCAGAAGTTCATTGAGCAGAACGGGCACCCGAAACGAGTCTACCTTGAAGGGCTGAAGTGGGACGAAAGTGAACAGATGTGGAAGTGGGACAATGTCTGGTGGGAGTATGGGGCTGGCAAGCGCGTGAGATATCCGAACTATCATGAGGTGATCCGATGACTGGGCATGTTCATAAGTTTTTACTTGAAATGTTTTTTCTTTGATTTTCCTTTGACTCAACACGATCTCCTAACTTCACTATAAAGTATTATTTAGAATAACTTTTCAACAAAACCGATGTCAATTGATTTTAGCTGGCTAGATAGTCGCTACTTTGTCTTTCAACTTTTATTATTATTGCGTCAATGTCGTGGGTTTTTATCTTTATATTGGTTTTAACGATATCTCCTTCTCTTTTGTGCGAGATTATTTCGTCTGTACTTAACAATGTGACTTTAGTGACCTTTGCGTCAGTTATGCCTAGGGCTTTGAGATTGACCGATATTTCGCATGTTACGTCTTTTTTCGTGGTGTTCCATATTGCGACTGCGGTTCCTTTTGGGCTTGTGTAGACCTTCGAAAATATTTCAGGATTCGAAGTGTTTAAGCCAATGTCGTCCATGAATTGTCCTTGGAAAAGGAACTCTCTTCCTTTCTTCCATAAATGTTCTATTTTTTCCATTGCTGCTTTGGCTTTGATCCATTCTTCATCTGTTAGATCGGGTTTCCGCTTTGAAGGTCCATATCCGCGGAGTCGTAAACCCATGACGAAGAAGTAATTTATTCCGAAGATTTTGTCTTGGGCAGGAGGGTAGGTATAACCTTCTCCTGACGTTATGTATGATGGCAAAGTGTACCTCCACATTTCAGGGAAGGTTTCTCTTTCAGGATGAATACTCATGTCTGCCCAAGAAAGGGGATTCTTGTCGTAGTGAAAATCGATATATTGCCCATATGCGTCATTCATTCCCTCCGTATATAAGAAAGATTCTGGGTTGATTTTTCTAGTCTCTTCCCTAATTTTTCGGAAAATTTGTAGAAGCCCTGGTCCCCAAGCGTTTGCTGGTGTGCTATGGCCGTGGTTTTTATTGTAGCAAAGCTCAGCATAATAGGAGCCGGGTTGGTCAATAAATAGTCCGTTAATATGATAGTTCTTGATGATTCGGGTTGTCTCTGACACGATGCGGTTTTGCCACTCCTTTACTGAGGGGCACATGACGGCGAACCATCCTTCGCTTTTACTTGACCTTGACCATTCTTGGTTCCAATCTTCATGTAGTTCAAAGAAGTCGATGGTATTAACGCCTAAGTTGGGCGCTTTGCCCAGTATTGCCCATTTCTTTCCATGTTTTTTGTAGGTTTCAGTTTCGATATTTACTAATCTTCCGTTGACATATGCGCTGACTGTTACGCCTAAGCTGTGAAGGTTGTCAACAGCTTTTATCAGTGCAATTTCTCCGCCTAAGTCTGGGATTGGTTTGTATTCGGGGTAGAATGTGTCGTGTCCATTATAGAACCAACCGGTAAGCATAAGCATTACTGCGTGAGAGGAAGCTTGTGTCTCATATGCTTCGCGGACAACGTCTTCATATGTTCTTTCAAGTTCTTCTTTCATATTCTTTATGCCCACGCCTCGAAGCCACATCATTTCTTTGACATGCTTTGAAATTCTGGGCATTGTTATCCACGTTTCCAGCCATTCTCTATATCTGTCAGCTCCCCAGTGCCAGTCTCCGCTATGAACTCCAATGACAAAGATCGGCGACTCCCACGAGGTTCCTGAGGTTACAAACGGGTACTTAGAAATCCACATCGCGACATTTTTCTTGTTATCGGGTCCTTTAGCTCTTCCAAAGGAAAGCGTCGTATACTCTAAGCTCTTGTCATAGGATGCTATGTATAGCCCTGCCTTTGGGGAATAATATTCAAACCACTGCATTGAAGCTCGACCAGGATATTCCAAATTAACCACGGGAATCTCGTCTGAGAGTTTGTCAACCGGATTTTCAAGCTTTTGCCCAGACGAGGCCGGCATGATCAGCGAGTCGAGCTTCTTTAAGCTGGATATGAAAGGAAAGTCGACTTCTCTTATTGTTCCTTCATCATTGTTTTCAACGAAGATTTTCCATTGCATTTCTTGTTTACCTGATTTTAACTCTACTGAGTACTTAACTTTGGCTTTTATTGTTCTCCGTTCAAGATGTAGCTGATTGTACTCTATCTCAAGTTTAGCCCCTTCTTTGCTTTTTACAAAGTTGCTAGAGTCTAATTTCTGCACACTACTGTTGATTACTGTTCCATGGACTGCGCTCCAGGGGTCTTTTTTTGCTGCTCCGTGAATGTTCCATACGCAATAGACGATCCTGAAAACTTCTGGCATTCCATTCTTTAGGAATTCGATGTTTTGTTCCTTGTTCCGAAGCCCATTTACGCAACCATTTTCGTTATCAATTTTTACCTCGATTTTTGAGTTGCCAAAAAGTAACTCTCCATTTTCTTCATGTAAGTAACAATCATTCACCAAACTAAAACACTCCTTCATTATGCATATTACAACTAACGACTATAAAAAAATTGGAATCAAATTAAATATGTCTGGCAGCTTATTCTTCATATATTCAATATGGCAACTAGAACCCACGAAATGGAACATGGATATCAATTAGACAATACTTTAACTCGGGAATACACGAATTTGTCCTGCCTTTTCGTGGAGATAAAAACGATTGGGTTATAGTACTTGATAAAGAAAGAAAATATCTTCTCTTATAAGGAATTAATCGTGCTGTAAGACTCGAAATCAAGATGGAAACATGTAAAAGAAACACTCGAAAGCCATTGCACTCACATTCTTTACAATAATAATGGTTTACTTTACTGTATTATAGAAATTCTACTGCTGTTTCAAAATAATTAATTTACTATTGCTCGATATATATTTCCACATAACCTCTACTTTTTTATTTGTGAAGCAGAATATCTAAAATTACCGACCTGCAACAATTATTCCTTGTTAACTCATTTTATCCTTGAATTAGGTAGTACATTGATGGAAACATGTTTCCAATCTCAATTCTAAGTTTTCCCTCGTTGTATTCTGTTGGTATCATGCCCGTATATAATCCTTCAGGGTTGATTGACCAGACTGTCAGGTGAGATTGTGTGGTTGTTAGCTCGATCGTAGCTTCAATCGCTTCAATAAGTGTAGGACCGTGCCCAACATCCAGTTGTAATGTATGATCTGCATTGTATTTTACTCCAGTGTTATTTGCTCTCCCAATTGCCGTTAATAGAAGATTAGGAGATTCGTTAATAGGTTTATCTGTCAACGAGCTTATTGCTATTACTGCAAAACGTGTTCTTACCTTTAGTTTTAGGTCATTCAAAGAAATCTCTCTTATTTCACCTAGAAATCCGTAAGCCGCTTTTGTTCGAGGTGTGTCAATCCAACCTATTCTTTTCAACCAGTTGCGGTATAACTGATGTGTATCTGATGTAATTTCATTTTCGCATTGGTCAACAATTGTTGTGTCTGTTGGCGAGATCATGAAGTCTACATGTGGTTCTTGTCCCGGCAACACTATTCCAACCTTATGCTTTTCAGAGGCAATCACTAGCGCGGGTACGGTTTCAACATCATTTGGGAATTTGAAGATATTTTCTTCTGAAATTTTGATTCCTAGAGTTTTAATGGCTGGTTCAATGTCTCTGCGACGAAACATTAAGGCAGCTTGATAGAATAATCCGAATTTCGCTGGATCATTGAAGGTTTCAAAGTTTCTTCTGTATCTTCTTCCTCCCATAATTACGCCTCCTATACAATCTGCAGGTTCAGAACAGCGATACCTATATGTGTGAATAATTACGCCACTCCAGCTTTGGAATGCAGCAACAGCAGCCATCAGGAGGGGGCTTTCAGCACGCCACTCATTTGGCCAAGGTTGATCCCATTCTGATACAACAAATGGTCGATCTAACAAACGGTTAAAAGATAGGGTTTCGAAAACATTTCTTTTCTCACCTGTGGTTACCCGATTACTACTTCCTTCTTTTCCAGGAACATCCCAAAAATCCCAATAGTTATGAGAATCGGTATATTCAGTGGCACGCAAGGAGGAAAGCAAGGTTAGACTTTGGCTCCAATTACTTCCGGTTACTGGTACTTTCACGCCAATGCAACGCAGGTATTTTGTCATTTCGCGGTAATAGTCTTGTTGTATATCATGTAGAAACCTAAGGATTTGCTCTGTGGGGGTAGTAAAGTCGAGTTTTCGGTCACTCACATGAATGCCGCGTTCTTTCGCCCAACCTCGATATTGTATTTCCAATCTAGATCGGTAGGGTTCAAGAGTGACTTGTTGCGAAAAAAGGTCGTTTTCATTTGCAAATTCCATGAGTGCAATTGCGGGATCATCTTTGTAGGCTAAGCCAGTGTATGGGTTTACATGAGTCCATAGATCGTAGCTGTATTTTTTCTGGAGTTCAATAAGTTTAGGGTCGAAATTTGTGTATGGCTTAGCTGCCTCGCCCAATTCATCAACAGCATCAATACCGTCGCCAATCCTAAATTTTCTATAGGTCAACTGGTCAAGGTAAATGTAGATTCCTTCTTTTTTCAGGCAATATATTAGGTAATCAAGCCTATCCAAGCTTTTAGGGTCAAAGCTCAAAGTATTTTCCGGCAGCCTGCCTTTGGTAAACTGAAAAATGTTTGGTGTAGACCATTCAGCGTCAAGCTGGTGAGTCCTGACCATGTTTAAGCCAAACTTTGCCAGCCTTCGAGCTACTTTTTCACTAAGTTCGTGTGGCGGAAAATTTGCTGCAGAATTAAAACATGTCCCCCAAAACCTTGCCTCAACGCCGTCATCAAATATAAACTTGTCGTCTTTTACCTTTAGGAAACCATGTTTTCCCGCAGGCTTCTCATCTTTGTAAAGAAAAGATAAATCGATGGGAGCATCGTCCCACGGATATTTAAAAGGCACCCATCCGGTTTCTTGTCCAGAAACGTTAGATTCCTTTTTCATCTAAATAATCAACCTTAATGTCTTCAATCTATCTTTTTCTTTTTTGCGGTTTCTAATCAGATATTTTGGCTATAAGATTTATTGCAGTTTCAATCAATGTTGTTCCTGCTTTAGGACAAACTAGGGGTCGCCCATAAAGCATGTATGACCCCTCTAATTCGTAGCCTCGTTTTCCCTTTGGCGCCACCGTATAGTCGTGCTCTGCTGGCACATAACCAGGGTTTCCATTAGCCAAAGCATTGACAAGAACCTTCGTAATTCCAAGTTTTTTTGCGCGACTTTTAATTTGCAGCCCAATATGGCTGAATATTTCGCCTGGAAGGCCAATTATGTAATTGTCGTTTATCCTTATTACTTGAACCTCCAGATCTTCGTATGTTTCGAACCGTCTATTATTTTTGTATTGTTCAAGAAGATATTCAGACCAATCCAAATCCTGTTTTAGCCACCACCACTCACTTGTAGGGGTTCCTGCCTTCATTAACTCCTCAAGTCTTTTTCTATCCTCTAGAATCCTGTCATCAAGAACTTCTACTGATGGTAACTTCTCAAGTTGCACCCTAACTGTTTCAGAATAGGCTTGAATCCCAACATCCGAATAAGTAGGTGTGACCTCTGAAATTCTTAAGGCTTCTGCTCCAAGAATAGTGCCTAAAGTAATTGTTAATTCGTCTCCTTCAATTTTTGAGTAATTGTTGTAGCCAGGAACCAAGTCTTTTCTGGGATGGGTGTCACCGAAAGCTCCGTTTAAAAATAGTGAAACTGATTCACTACCTAGAACTTTCTCAATCAGGCCTGTGGCAACTCCAGGAAAATCTGAAGAAATCAGGTTGAAACTATTGCCACCCATGGTTACGGGATGGCAGGCATAATTGATGACTACTGCTTGAGTTTTCCTCTCCAGGTTCTTTACAGTCAAAACTGCAAGATCCTTATCGATGGTTTCGTTGGGAGGCACATTAGGATCTAGCCAGTCAAATCTTATGCTGCCATCTGGCCATCTTATTCTCCTAGATGCAGCTAAATCAATGTTTCCCATTCCGAAACCTATGCTTCCCTCTTTCATGCCCTTTTGCGCCAAAAAGACTGCGCCAGCAATCTTCTTCTCAAGCTGGTTCTGATATGCATCGTCGTTTTTTCCTATAACTCTCAGGGGCATGCTTCCCGGTCCGGAATGTGTGTGAGTGCAACTGATCATCACATTTTGGCCATCAATCCCTGTTCAACGCCCT
>JAGTQS010000015.1:20669-25068 GCA_018397055.1 Candidatus Bathyarchaeota archaeon
CACCTAACAAGTCGCAAGCCACTAAGACAACGGTGTCTTCACCGCTTTGAAACAACAAAACCTTAGCATATAGGTTGCTATGAATCCCAACAGAATTAAGATTGAACCTAAAATGCCCACATAGCTCTGTTCCTACAGCAGGAGTGATGTCAACCTTTGATATTCCGAATTTAAGTTTTTCCTCCATAATTATGCACAACCGAAATAAGTGAATCCTATACTTGATATCCTAAAATTATTCTTTAATGCTTTGTGGAGCAATTAACTTTTTCTGTCTTTTCTTCTTTATTCTAGGGGTGAAAGTGGGAGGAGTGTTCATGGACTGGGAGAGTGTTGATAAGAGGCTTGTTAAGAGTGGGGAGCTGCCTCTCAGCTTGGAGTTTCTTGAGAGTTATGACCGTGAGTTGAAGCGTATGAACCGTGGGAAGGTTGGTCGTCCCTACACGCTAACGGAACAGTATGCGGAGTTTTTGTCTGTTGTCCGTTACTTGTTTGGTTTTCCTTATAGGCAGCTTGAAGGTTTTGCTAGGGCGTTGAATAGGCTTGTTCCGAGGCTCCCTTCAGGCGACTATTCAGGTCTAAGGAGAGGATACTTGAGCTGGACCTTTCGCTGTACGAGCCTTTGAGGCTTTCAATGGAGCCTGTTGTTATTGCCGTAGACTCTACGGGCGTCCGTGTTCACAAGGCTGGAGGATGGGTGGAGCGGAGGTATGGAAAGAAGAAGCGGTACGTCAAGATCCACCTGGCTGTGGATGTTGAGACGAAGCAGACATTAGCCATGATTGTCACTACAGACGGTACTCATGACTCAAGGGTGTTTCCACAACTTTTGAGGAAGACTGAAAGACATGGAAAGGTCTCCAAGGCCGTTATGGACGGAGCGTTCGACAGTTCAGAAGTGTACGAGACGCTTGAACAGAAAGGGATAGAGGCCGTTATCAAGCCCAGGCGGAACAGCCGAACTGACACGCCTTCAGAATCTAGAAGAGAGGCTGTCACTCAGTACAAACGTCTAGGCCATGAACGGTGGACGAAACTCAGAGGCTACGGCAGACGGTGGAGCGTGGAGACAGCGTGCTCCACGTTCAAACGAACCTTCGGAGAGTTCTGCATGTCAAAAACCATGACTAACATCGAAAAAGAGATGACGACAAAAGCATACATCTACAACACGCTCATAAACCTCTAAACAGAGAGGCACCAGAAACAGAAAAATGAGACAGCCACCTAAAAACCTAACGAGTTAGATGGAATGTTGAATTCTCCTTCCTTTAAAATAGTGTGTGACAGACCATGATATGTTTGGGAGGAGAATGAAGGTTGTTGTATGTTGGGTTGGATGTGCATAAGAAAGTTTGTTACGGCACTATGATGAATGAAAAGGGGGATGTTGTGAAGCATGGAAGGTTCAGTAGGGATCCTCGTTGCTTGAAGGAGTTCATGGCTGGTGTTGATGAGGCTTCTGTAGTTATGGAAGCTGGGTATTGTTGGCAGCCTGTCTATGAATGGTTGGAGAAAGACGGTTATGAAGTGAAGTTGGCTCATCCCACTGAGACTAAGGCGATTGCTAAGGCGAAGGTGAAGGCTGACAAGATCGACTCAAAGATTCTGGCCCATTTGTTGAGGTGTGATTTGGTTCCGGAGTCTTGGGTTCCTCCGCGAGAGGTCCGAGAGTTGAGGGGTCTTGTTAAGCATAGGGCTTTCCTTGTTAGGATGAGGACACGGTTGAAGAATAGGGTGCATGCTGAACTGGATGGGAGGGATATTGACCTTCATGTTCCGTTGTTCACTGGAAGGGGACGTGAACTGTTGAAATGTTTAGGTATAGAATCCATCAATCAGCTTGTGGCGGTAGTTGAGGTTCTTGACAAGCAGATACTTGAAGTTTCAAAGAAGATAAGGGGGTTGGCTAAGATGAATGAAGATGTTGCGTTGTTGACGACTATTCCTGGGGTTGGATACTACACTGCTTTGCTGTTGTTGGCTGAGATAGGTGATGTGAGCAGGTTTCCTGATTCTGAGAAGCTTTGTGCGTATGCTGGGCTGGTTCCTTCTGTTTATAGGAGCGGTGAAAAGACGGTTTATGGACCTATTACTAAGGAGGGTAGTCGGTGGATTCGTTGGGCTTTGACTCAGTCTGTTCATGCTCATGTTCGCTATGATACTCGGCTCTCCAGGTTTTATCGGAGCTTGGCTAAGAAGAAGGGGAAGCAGGTTGCTGCTGTGGCTACTGGGAGGAAGATGTTGAAGGTGGTTTATTGGATGTTGAAGAATCGGGAGGAGTTTCGTTCTTTGGGTGAGGAGGCTTGATTGGGCCCCGTTTTGTGGATTGCGGTTTGACCGCGTTAGTTAGATTGGGGGTTCTTTGGCGGAGTGTCATGGTGCGGTTTGGAACCGCGTATAGGAGTGTGCCGTCGTTGGTGAACTGTCTTAGGGAGGAGGGAAAGGGATAAGAAGGTGGTTGGTTTACTGTGTGTGGGGAAGGAGAATTCACATAGGAATCCACAAAGCATTCTTTAACACTTTCCAGTAATGTAACACTCCATTAAAAGTCAATTTGACCGATCGATTATCTCATTCAAAGTGTGGGACATCTAGCCATATATTGCCCTTCATTGCAGATTCATGTGCTATTAAGCCTGGAATTGTAATATCAGCAGCTCTTACAGCATCGATGGGTGGTTTTGTGTCATTATCTATTGCATCAATAAAATCTTTAACCAGATAATACTCGCTTGTGCCATGACCACCTTTTCTTGCTTCTCCTGGTGCTTTAGGATCTGAATATGTCCAGTCTACCTTTCTGGCTACTTTATCCTCTCCTTCAATGTATAGTATTCCTGTAGTGATATCGCTAGAGTAAGGATGAGCCCATCGCCCATTCTCTACACAGCCTTTTGTTCCATAGATACTGTAATAAACTAATGGGGGTTCTCTTGGGACCACCTGACTTCTTAACATCTTAATTGTCGCTCCCTTTTGGGTTTCAAAGATTCCAACTTGCATATCAATGGCACCTATCCCAACTTCCTTTACCATACTTATTGCTTTACCAGACGCTGTCGCTTTGATAACGCGATCATCGAGTAACATCAATAACGGTCCTAAACAATGTGAGCAATAATAAATGGGTGGGCGACTTGACCTCCATAGCAATTTACCTGTCTTAGGGTCCCTTAGCAAATTCCGTATTTCATGTACATATTCACTTTCAGCATAAAAGATTCTTCCAAGTTTTTCTTCTTCAATAATTCTTTTCCACTCTTGTATGAAATGAAAGTAAAAATAATTTTCAGCCATCATGTACTTTTTACCAGTCTTCTTCACTGTTCTAATAATATTTTCACAGTCTTTGACAGTTGTTGCCATTGTAACTTCAGACAATACATGTTTATCATTTTCAAGAGCTTTAATTGCTTGTTCCGCGTGGAAAGGCATAGGTGTTCCCAAGAAAATAATATCTATATCCGCCTTGACAAAGTCATCGTAATTCTCGAAGGCCTGAGACTTTTTTAGACCAAACGTTACTCGCATTTTTTCTAAAGATTCAGGGTTGATATCGCATATAGCAGATATTTCCGTCCTTGTATGATTCCGAAATTGAGATCCATAGCCTGTTCCTCTTCCGGCACCGACCAATCCTACTTTTAACTTCCTCATTTTTCCTTACCTTCGAATATTAACATTATTATTATAATTTTTATTTCCATCATCAATAAGGTTAAATACTTTTTTATTGGATCGTTGTGCAAATTAGTTCTTCAGCAGGTTTACATAAACATTCTTAAACTCCTTTTCCCTTACAGCCACGTTGATAATAAAGCATCTCGAATGTTACGCTTCATTCTTATTCTGATATGCTTAAGAACTAGAAAAATCAAAAGCATTGATTGAGTTCTTTTCACCTTTGATCTTATTAAATACTTATCGTGGTTCTATATATCTCCAAAACAGACAATTAAACCCACAAAAAGAAGATGGGCGCAACCGTATCTAAAGTTTGCGTTACATTTATGGAATACACACTGCTGTTTGGGTGTGTTGTACGCCTTCTATTTTCTGAATTTGTCTTACTGTTTCCTTAAGTGAGTCTAATCCGTCCAGTTCAGCGAAGACGATGATGTCGTATTGACCAGTCACGGTGTGCGCTGTTTTTACACCTGCTATTTTCGATATCTCAGACGCGGTTCGCCATGGTTCTCCCTTTTCCACTTGAACAAAGATGTATACGCTAACTTGCATTTTTTGCACCGTATATATCTTATATTTAGATAGCAAAAAAGTTGGTCGTGTGCAGTCATAGGTTAGCTTTCTGTGCTGTACCTGTTTTAGTGAATGGTCCGTTGTGGATATAAGCGTTTTTGAATTGGTTGTAGAGTTGTTCGTTCGTGTATCTTAC
>JAGTQS010000082.1 GCA_018397055.1 Candidatus Bathyarchaeota archaeon
ATAGTTGATGTTGTAGGTTGCGTTACTTGTTCTTCCCATAGGAGTAATAACCTATAGGTATTATTTGAGGGTGTGGAACCCTCGCTGACGATACAACGTGGAGTAGCCGCTCTGTCTAGGCAGAAGCAACAGTTTCTTAACACTGAATATGACAGGCTGCAGCGTTTCTTGCAGGCAGGCGAAGACTACACAAGTAGGGAATGCCACATTTGTGGCTGCGAAGACAAGAGAAAAACGCAGTGATTGTTCGTTTGCTGCCACTGTGGAGAATATAATGCCAATTTGAACGGCGCTATTAACATCGGTAAAAAGTTTGAGAGGGACTTAGGCTACACGCCTTTGTCTGGCGTATCCTGTGAACATGCGCTTAACTCCGAATGCTCTATATCGGAGAAGCCATACTACTTGTAGGATGGTAGTTCACATCACCACAACTATATGGTGCAAACTAGGTTAACCCGTTTTTCAGATTCTTTTTAAGTTTATTCTCCTCTCATTTCGCTTATAAATTGCGAGTAAACTTTCTGCACCCTTTCTGCAGCTGGTCCTGAACCTTCTGTTACACCTTGTTCGGTTACCTTGACCCTATCCATGACCCATATGAATCCTTCTTTTTCGTAGAGCTTTACCATTCTTGGGAAGACTCTTTCCAGCCTTTCTGCGAGTCCTGCGAGGTCGAAGGCTTTCTCAACAGACAATATTTTGGCAACCATGCTTCCACCTATTACGACTTTAGGGATCATTTTGCCTTCGGGGTCTTTCACGTTGCCAAGAACGAGACTGAGGTTCTCTGTGTTTACTCCAAGTAGTGTTCCAGTATACACCTTGTTATCGGTTGTGACGACCATGATGTTTCTATCTATAAGCGATGCGACTTCGTTGACATACCTTCTTTCTGCAACAGACATCTCCATCAATCCAGATGTATTTTTTGGGGCAATCAGCCTTATTACCTTTCCCATATTGCTGAAAAAGGCATTTAGAAAAGGTTAACGGCTTCTCTGACTGAGACTTTGTTCAACCAATAATATGGTGTCAGACGGCACATCTCGGCTCACATTAACATTAGGCCCAATCCAACTGTTGCAGCCAACCTTAACGCCCGGCATCAGCAATGTTCCGACGCCTGTTTTCACGTTGTCGCCCATTATAACGCCAAGTTTCTCTTTCCCTGTATCAATTACCGTGTCTCTTACAATCATTTTAACTGGCTTGTAATCCAGCCGAAGATTCGCCGTGATTGTTCCTGCGCCAAGATTGCAGTCTTCACCAATGATGCTGTCGCCCACATAAGAAAGGTGTGCAATGTGCGATCTGTCCATGATGATACAGTTTTTTATTTCACAAGCATTGCCAACTCGGACATTCCTTCCAATGCTTGTATACGGCTTAATATAACAGTTCGGTCCAATGTCGCTTCCTTCACCAACGTATGCTGGGCCTTCGATGTAGGCGCCTGAACGGATCCTTGCATGTTCAGCAACAAAAACTGAGCCTTCAAGATGCGCGTTTTCCTCAACTTCGCCGAGAGTTTCGGGTTTAGTCTTCATGAGCATCCGAGCGTTTGCCTCAAGCAAATCCCAAGGTCTTCCGACATCACGCCAATCCCCGCTTGAAATTTCAGCAGCAACGACTTTTTTCCCCGACTTTATGAGCATCTGAATTGAGTCAGTTATCTCTTGTTCGCCTCTTGACGAGTCTTTGGTTTGTTTAATGGCCTCGAAAATTTCTTGAGAAAACACGTAAATTCCGGCGTTTATCGGTTTCCCAGCAGCAACCTTTGCTGAAGGTTTCTCCATGATCTTAACAACTCTTGCTCCACGTGTTTCTAGGACACCGTATTGTTCAGGTCTTTCCACGTGTAGAACGGTCATTGTGACTGCTGGGTTTTCGTTACAATGCAACTTAAGAGCCGCCTTAATAACGTCTGGAGAAATGAGTAAGTCGCCATAAACTGCTAAGAAGTCGCCTTCAACTTTGTTTTCAGCCGTTCCAAAAGCGTTGGCTGTTCCTCTAATTTCCTTCTGGAAGACATACTTAATTTTCAAGCCAAGCTTTTCGCCGTCTCCAAAATATTCTGTGATACGTTCAGCCTTATAGTTAACAATCATCAAAATGTCTGTAAATCCAGCCTTTTTCAGCACTTCCAAGAGATGTTCTAGAAGCGGTTTACCTGCAACCTGAATCATGTGCTTTGGACGTGTAAGAGTAAGAGGACGAAGCCTTTGGCCTTCACCTGCTGCTAAAATGACAGCTTTCATATAAATCCCTTTAAATGGCTCCTAACCCGTAATGTTTGTTTATACTTTTGTAAAATATGCTTTTAGATATGTAAAAGATTTATGAAAAACTACTTCGATTTCGCTAAATATGACAAAATAAAATGAAAATTTTGAGGATAAAAAATAATGATTATTTTTTTAAAGTGTGCTGTGATTTATTGTTATGATCCAGCAATTTTCGTTGTTAGTTTTGCTATTCTTTCTCCGAATTCTCTACAGATTTTTTCGTCTTTCTCTTTCGGCGCTCCCACCATTGCCAGACCATAATGTTGAGCGTACGGCGTGCCTTGAACGATCATGCCATGAATCAACAATGCTTGCAGTATCGACAGAATCGTTGTCTCCGCGCCTGAAGCTGTCCCGCCTGAGCTTGTGAAGGCTGCCCCAACCTTTCCCTGAAGCTTGCCGTGGATTTCAACGCTTCTGTCTAATAGTGCTTTGATCTTTCCGCTCATTGTTCCGTAATATGTTGGAGAGCCAATAATTATTCCATCGGCATTTAATAGGTCATCTAGGGAAACACAGTCAACCCTTTTCAAGGTGCAGGTGGCATCTTTAACCTGTCTTACGCCTTCAGCCACTAAACTAGCAGTTTTCTCAGTGTTGCCAGATCGTGAATCATAAATTACGAGTATGTTAGACATATGATGCCTCCTCCATCAATTCAATTTTATTATGACTATTTTAATAACAGTTTCTTCATAAATATTACCGCAAAGCACATAGCCGCAATGTATAATCGCCAGACCGTGTGATATCTAATGATGGTCTATCAGGAATAAACGTACTGACCGAGAGGAAAGATTATGCCAAAGAAAAAAGGCTTCGAGTTTCTTGAGCACACTGCAGATGCGTACATAGCTGCTTACGGCAAGGACTTGACTGAAGCCTTCGAAAACGCTGCGCTGGCAATGTTCGAGACCATGACAGACACAAAAAAAGTTAAGCCGCTGACTGAAAGAACCGTAGAGGCGAAGGGTTCAGACAAACAGTCTCTTCTCTATAACTGGCTTGAAAAACTGCTCGTAATATTCGAAGTGGAAAACTTACTTCTGTCAAAATTTATAATCGAAAAAATCCTGCCAACAGACTCAGGCTTCACACTGACTGCTAAAGTTTTCGGTGAACCTTACGATCCTTCTAAGCACAGGCAAAAGGTAGGCGTGAAGGCTGTTACATACCACCAAATGGAACTTGATGAAACATCTAAAGGAGCTGTTGTAAAATTCATCTTGGACATTTGAAAACCTATATATGTTCGAGAATTGAATCAAATATTGGTGAGATTTAATGTCGTTCTGCCAAAAATGTGGAGCACAGCTTTCTGAAGGTTCAAGGTTCTGCACAAACTGTGGAGCCATGGTTGCTGGTCAACCCCAACCTGTTCCCCCTCCGCCAGTTATGCAGCCACGTTTGATGGATGTTCTTGTCGTTACTACTCCAACTATTCCAGGCTACAAAGTAAAAAGAATCATTGGCGTTGTAACAGGTATTACTGCTCGAACAAGAGGCGTAGGCGGAAAATTCGTTGCGGGAATCCAGTCTATGGTCGGAGGCGAAGTTTCAGCCTTCACATACGAAATAGAGAAAGCCCGAGCAGAAGCCATACAACGAATGAAGGAACAAGCCCAACAACTGGGAGCCAACGCAGTGATTGGCTTAGATATAGAATCATCCGACCTGCTAAGCGTAATAGTCATCTCAGCCACTGGAACTGCGGTTCTAATAGAACCAGAGTAACTTCATTTATACTAAATGGCTGCTAGCTGTACCATAAAAATAAAAAATTTTCTACATTGCGATTTTCCTAAAAGTAAAAGTATAAAAGAAAAGGACTAAATTTCAGCAGTTTTCGCCTTTTTTAGGATGTGGAAAACCTTCCAGAAGGCATTTATTCTCGATTACGATGATTTATTCTGGAAGAATAAGTTATGGTTGATTGGAGAGGAAGGTGGGCTAACTTTGTATGGGCGATTCTAGGGTTTCTAATGTTTTTAGGAGGCTTGTTTTCAGAAAACATTGTTACAATGGTTGTCAGAGGATCTCTAGCCTTTGCCGGTATCTCAATTTTCTTGACATCATATGTCAAAAGCGAAAGTATGCTTAAGAGGGCTTCAGAGGTTGTTTCAGGCTTCGCATCTTTAGGCACAATCGTCTATGGATACATCTTGACTGGAAGCCTCGTTCTTGGAATAATGGCATCGTTCATCGCATCCATGTTTTTTGTCGCATTCACCTTGTCGTATTTATTACCAAAACTACGCAGCGAATCAGAAACAAGTCAAAAAATGGCAAACAATAGCAAATAATGCGATAAAGGGCCAATAACAAAAAAAGAATTACCAATTCAAAAACGCTTATATC
>JAGTQS010000016.1:0-4186 GCA_018397055.1 Candidatus Bathyarchaeota archaeon
AGCGAACCAATGACACACAAAAAGAACAACAACAGCACCTTAGAACCTAACAAGAATGCTCCCTACAACCCAAAAAACCAAAAACCAGAAAAATCAAACAACACTTTCGGATCTACTGGTTATATTTTTTGGTTTTTGAGGCTTTTCGATATATTTAACAATGTGTGGTGTCTTACGATATTTGTAGCGGTTGGTTCTTTAGGTTGTGAAGGTTGCGGTTGGATGAGGATTCTGCGCAGCGATGTTAAGCACGGCACTGTTGTGGTGTTGCCAGAGGTGCTTGACGATTTCTTGGTGCTTTACAACGTGATTAAGAAGGGAGACAGAGTGTACGCTGACACGTCCAGAGAGGTTAGGTTTGGCGACCGCTACGACAGGCCGGAGAAGGGAAAACGCATATCAGTTTTTCTCGGCATTTCCGCTGAAAGTGTTACGTGGGACCGCTATTTGAATCGGCTTCGGGTTCACGGCGTCATCTGCGAAGCCCCGGAGGACGTTGGAGCTGGTTCTCATCACACTTTAAACGTGACCTTGAACAAGCCCTTAACGATTGTGAAAGAAAATTGGATGAAATATGAGCTTGACCAGCTTAAGAAGGCCACTGAAACCGGAGCTCCGCCAGTTTCAGTCATAGTTGTCGACGACGAAGGATACTGCCTAGCCGTTCTCAGAGGCTTCGGATTCGATGTGAAAGCTGAAGAAACCGTCAGTTTACCTGGAAAACGAAGCGCTGACGAAAGAACGAAGACTCTTATAGAACTGTTTAAATCCGCAGCTAAAGCTATTGAGGGTCTTGATTCTGAATTTAGGCAATCCATCGTTGTGCTTGGAGTGGGGTTCATTAAAAACGAGTTTGTCAGGTTTCTGGAAAACTCTAAGCCTGAGCTTCGAAAAGCAATCGTCGACGTAAAAAGCGTCAACAACAGTGGCAAAGCAGGCATCGACGAAGCATTACGGTCAGGAATCCTTAACAAGGCATTAAAAAACGTTAGAATCGCCGAAGAAGCTGAGGCTGTAGAAAAAATCTTGGAAAGGCTTGGAAAGGATCAGGCAACCGCCACTTACGGGTTAGCTGATGTTGAAAAAGCAAACAGCATAGGCTCAGTCGACCAGCTGCTGCTTACAGACAGGAAGCTAAGAGAAGCCTCAGATGAGGAAAGGCGTGTTCTCGAAAGCCTCATGCGGGAAGTTGAGAACAAACGTGGAAAAATTGTTATAATCAGCACAGAGCATGAAGCAGGAACAAAGCTAGACTCGCTTGGGGGAATAGCGGCGCTCCTAAGATTCCCCATAAGTTGATTATTGGTTCACTTAGTTTCTTTTATTGCTTTGTTTATTTTGTTTTCAGCAAAACCAGCTAATCTTTGAAGAGCATCTTGGGTCTTCGCCTCAACTGTAAGCCTAATTAGAGGCTGCGTGTTCGAGGGTCTAATGAGGAACCACCCTTCGTCGTCGACGACTTTAACGCCGTCCAAGGTTACTGTCTCGCAGCCTGCTTCTAAAAACTCTTTTGCCAACCTTTTCACAACTAAGAATTTTTTCTCGTCAGAGCAAACATAGTTTTTTATGGGTATCCTTGGGTACTCAGGCGTCGAATCAGCGATGTCTGAGAGTTTAAGGCCTTTTTTTGATAGGACCTCTGCAACTTTGAGGCTCGTAAATACTGCGTCGTCGAAGCCGTAAACATCCATATAATAGAAGTGGCCGCTTGTTTCTCCCCCAAAGACCGCTTTTTCTTTCAGTATCCTGTCAACAATGTATGTGTGTCCAACCTGGCATAGAACGGGTTTGCCACCGTGGGCTCTTATCGCTTCCTCAACTGCTAAAGAGCAGCTGACCTCGTAGACTACCGCTACACCTGGATTCTTCCTCAAATAGTGTTCAGCCAACATGATAAAGATAACAGTGCTTGAAACCATTCTGCCCTTGTCATCTACGAATACGGCTCGGTCTCCATCCGCATCGTAGCCTACGCCGAAGTCCGCCCTCTGCCTGAGAACAAGACCTTTCACATCAACCAAAGTTTCTTCACTAGGCTCAGGAGAGTGAGCGGGAAAAGACCCATCAGGCTCTGCGTTAATGGCTGTAACGTTTAGCCCTGTTTTGTCAAAAATTTCTGGTATAAGAACGCAGCATGAGCCGTTTCCAGGGTCTGCGACTACCTTTAGTCTACGTTGGATGTCTATCTTGTTCGAAACATAATCAATATAGTCCGAGATGGCGTTTGGGTTGAGTTTCAGTCTTCCTCGAGTAGCCGGTTTGAACCTGCCTTTTAAGACGAGGTTTTTTAACTTTTCCATGCCCATACCCATCGAGACGAAACTGTTTCCAGCCCATATCTTGAACCCATTCCAGTCGGATGGATTATGCGAGGCTGTAACCATAACTCCGCCGTCTTTGCCATAGTGCACTGACGAAAAATAGAGAAGCGGCGTAGTAACCACGCCAATGTCTTCCACATTAAGCCCGCCATCAAGCATCCCCTCAGAAACCGCGTTGCACAGAGATTTTCCGCTTCCCCTTACGTCTCTGCCCACAAGCATGGTTTTGCCTTCGCCGCCAACGTACATAGCCAAGGCATTCCCAATTCTTTCAGCAACCTCGTCCGTGATTTCTTTGCCGTATACTCCTCGGATGTCGTAAGCTCTGAAGATGCCTTCTGAAATCATGCAGTGAACTTCCAGGCTTTAATACTGTGCGGATAATTTAATAAAATTTCTGCACATAACTGATTCTGCAAAAATTGGTGTTGAGAATGGTTAAGACCGAGGTTATCACAGCGTACGGTCACAGGAATATCCAAGCAACTCACAGAGCAACCTTTGAGATAACCAAGGACGAATCCTTAACAAGGAAGGGAGACTGCATAATCGCGGTGAAAGCAGATAAAGGTCTTGTTGACCTTAGCGAAGAGTTCAAAGAAGCAGCGAGAAACCGTAATGCGAGGATAACGATTACAATCGAAGCTGGCAGCGAAAAGGAAACTGTTAACGCTTTTGGCGACTCAGACCTTTCACTAAGCCACAAAACAGACGTGGTTGTTCGCAAAAGCAATTACGTTTGCAGTCGAACATTAGCAGTTAAGGCAGACAAAGCCGCGTGCGACCTTTCCAGAAGTCTGGTAAAAAAGCTTCGGAATCCAAATCAAATGGTCAAAATAATTGTGTCCGTCACCAAGTTAAATGACGATAAAAGCCTTCCTACCTGACAACTGCGTCTATAACAACTTGATATCTAAACGGAGCGACCTCTCGAACAATTCTTGCAGCTGAAAATTTGTGGACGCTGCGCCCAGCTCCTTCGAGAGCTTCTAATAGATGCTTTTCCGCTGAACTCAAGGCGTCAGATCCCTTCGTGAACTCGTAATAGTGCAAGACTCCGCCTTCAGATTTCAAAGATTCACAGGCAACATCAACATACTCTACCGCGGTTTCTGGAAGATTCATTATCACGCGGTCAGCGGTTCCACGCAGTCTTTCTTTAACAACTTTTCTGATGTCTCCGATAATGGGCACCACCTTTCCTATTACGCCGTTGGCAATCACGTTTTTTTCCAAATATCTTACGGCATCAGGATTAACGTCCACAGCGTAAACTTTGACATCTCGACGCATCTTAGCTATCAGAATGGAAAAAGGTCCGACGCCAGCGAACATATCGACAACTGTTTCTTTTTCTTTCACTTGCGAAGCAACCCGAAAGTGCTCTTGGGAGAGCCTGGGTGAAAAGTAAACCTTTTCTATGTCGAGGAAAAATTTGCAGCCGTGTTCTCGGTGAACGGTTTCTGTCTTATGTTGACCAGCTATAACCTCGTACTGCCGTAGCCTGCAGACACCTTCCACAGCGCTTGACTTGGCCAGAACGGTTCGCACGTTTTTATGAGCCTTAAGGACTGCTTCGCCAACGAGGTTTCTGTACTCATTTAGCTCAGAAGGAACCTCGACTATGGCTATTTCGCCTACGAAATCTATGGAACGCGGAAAAAACGAAACAAGGTGAGGCGGCAAAGACTCAACGGCGTACTCAAGAGCAGTCTTAGGTCGGCGGGTTTGAACTGCGAATTTTTGAACAGCGGTCTCGAAGTCGACTAAGGACTTACAGAATTCCTTAACTTGGTTTGGAAGGGGTTCATGAATCAATGGAATAAGAAGTAAATCGTTTTCTTTAATAATCCTTAAGGCTCATA
>JAGTQS010000016.1:4242-23575 GCA_018397055.1 Candidatus Bathyarchaeota archaeon
ACTTTTAGGGCATATGCTTCTGCCACAATTTGCTGGTTCATGAACCCTTTTTCCGTTTCTCCAACATTTTTTTCTCGACAAACATTTCCTTTTTTCTAGTGGATTTTTCGGATTCTTGTTCGGTTCAGAACCTCTCGTCCTTGTTCGTCGAGAAGTCTTTTCACGTTACGTTCAGTCACAGCCGTGGTTGTTCCCACCATCGTTACGCAAGCCGCCCCTGCAGCTTCACCTTCCAAAAGAACGGCTGGCAAATCGTTAGTTGAAATTTCCGAAAGCCCAAACCGTTTTCTCCCCATTGTTTTAAGAAGCCCGCTAATTATGCCTGCGCACATAGCGTCACCTGCACCTGTAGGGTCGACGACTTGGACCTTGAAAGACGGCATTTCCAAAAGCAGGTTCCGCGTCATGGCGATTAATCCTTTCTCTCCCATGCTTATGATTACAAGGGAGGCGCCTTTTTTAATTAAGGCTCTAGCTGCCTCTTTAGGGTCGTCCTTACCTGTCATGCCTTTGGCTTCATCTTGGTTACAGTGGAAAATGTCTGTAACCTTAAGCGCTGGAAAAATCAGATCCCACCCCCGTTTGTAGGGCTTAACTGCATCAAGAAAAGTTAAACAGTTCATCTCCTTCGCCTTTTGGAGAACAGTTGGCAGTTCCTCATCGAACCTTCCAGTGATTCCGATTCCGCCGGTATACAGAATAGTTGGTTTCTCGTCTTCCAAGACTGAGGTGACGTGCTCCGGGCTTAAATGCCAGTTTGCCCCAATGTCTGTGTGGAATCTTCTGTCTTCTCCTGAAACCACGAGAACCATGTCCTTCGACGTGCCAGCCTCCCTCATTCTTTGAAGGTGCGTAACTAAGCCGTGGCTTTTAAGCAGGTTTTCAAGAAAATCGCCGAACACGTCTTCTCCAACTGCGCCTACGCAGCTAACTTCTCCTTGAGGTAAACCTAGTTTACGAAGGTCAATTGAAACGTTTCCTGCGTGCCCACCCATGTGCACCTCGATTCCGCGAGAAGTGAAGGTCAGTTCACCTGGGCTTGAAATTTTAGGCAAATCAGCAGCGATTATGTCAACCACAAGGATGCCTGCGCAAGTAACCTGCAACCTACATTTCTCCAATCAGTTCTCAATAGTTAGTAGACACAAAATCATTTATCGTTTTCTGGAACACTGCTACGTATGTGAATATACTGATCAGAGCCTTTTTAGAACCCGTCTTTTTCAGTATTCCGACCAGCCTTCAAGCGCCCTTTTCGCGTAGCCTCGTATGTATTCACGTGCGCGAGCTACCTCTTCTTTCTTTGTAAGTTCTCTCAGTTTTTCCTTGCCCGCTGGGCTTTGAGCCATTTTAAGGCACTTTCTAAGCAGTTCCTCGTCTACTTCGCCGTCCTTTGTTGTAACTGCGATGTTTTCCTCAAGTTCGGCGATTGTGTTGGTTCCAGGGACAATTGTGCTGACTTCAGGAGACTTAAGTATCCACTTAAGGGCGGTTTGGGCAGGTGTAAAAACGCCTTTTTCGTAGTTTTCTGGAACAAAATTTGTAAACGATATTCCGTAGTACGGCCAGCAGAAAGGTTTCATGACGACCACGCCGACTTCTAAGGCTTTACATAGTGGAAACAACGTTTGTTTAGCCTCGTTGCGGTGAAAGTTGTAGGGAACCATAACCGAGTCGAAGCAGTCAAATTTCCGCATTAACTCGGCGACGAAGCTTGTTTGGTGGTCAGCAACGCCTATGGCTTTGATTTTCCCTTGCTCTTTAATCTCTCTAAGCGTGTTGATGACAAATTCGAATCTTTCACGTGAATAGCCTGCTGACGGTATGTGAATGTTGTAGACATCTATGTACCCCGTGTTCAGGAGCTTAAGTCTCTGTTCAACTCCATCGATAATGGTGTCTCTCCACCTGGCTTTTGGAGTTGACTGCAACCTCGCCACTGGAGTCATCATCTCCGCAGCTACGTAGACCTTGTTTCTCAGACCAGAAGCCTTTAAAGCCAAGCCTAGAGACTGGCATTCTTCAATGACACCTGTGTCAAAATAGTTTACCCCAGCCTCGATGGCGCATTTAATGAGCTTGTTTCTCGGAGCTTGCGTGCTAATCAGCTCCTCTTCTTCTATAAGTTGCTCAGGCTTCCTTTTTCCAGGAAAGTGGTATGGGTTAAGAAAACGCGCGTACTCATGTCCTCCAAGCCCAATTTCTGAAACCTTGAACCCTGTTCTGCCTAAAATGCGATATCTCATCATGCTCACCGCGATTTCGCACTTGGATTGTACAATTAGTAGACACTTATAATAAACTCTTTCACTCTATATTCAAACCACTTTCCATTTAAGGAGCCTAAGAAATGCCTGAGCTTCCTGAAATCACCGTAATAGCCTCACAGATGCGCAGGGAACTTTGTGGGAAAACGGTTGCTGAAGCTGAATCGAGGCAGCCGAAAAACCTTAACATGCCTGTTGCACAGTTTGTTGAAACCGTTAAAGGTAAAATTGTTCGTGAAGTAACAAGTAAGGGTAAATGGATATTCCTTAAGCTTGAACCCTCTTTCTTTTTGCTTATTAACCTCGGAATGTACGGTGAACTTCTATACTATGTCAACGGACAAAAATTGCCTGAACGCTACCAGTTTAAATTGAGATTTTCTGATGGAAGCGGGTTCACAATTTTCTTTTCGTGGTTCGGATACGTTCACCTAGTTGCTGAAAAGGATTTGAAGAAGCATAGGTTGACGGCTAACCTTGGAGCTAATCCTTTAAGCAACGATTTTTGTTTTGAACGGTTCAAGAATTGGCTTTCGTCGAAGAAGAAGACGAAGATAAAAAATTTTTTGCTGGACCAAAAGAACATAGCAGGCATCGGAAACGTATACGTGCAAGACATACTCTTCCAAAGCAGATTGCATCCAAACCGTGAAATCTCAACTTTGTCGCAAAAGGAGAAACAAGACCTATATAACGCAATAAAGGACGTGTTGAACCTCAGCATCCAACATGGCGGTTTAGCTTACGAGAAAGACTTCTATGGGCAGAACGGCAAATTTGACGGAACAAAATTTCTAGTCGGCTACAAAGAAGGTAAACCTTGCCCTGTATGCGGAACGATAATCGAAAAAATCAAGACCCGAAGCACCTCGTCATATATTTGCCCGAGCTGCCAACGATGAACCAGCCTGCACACCCGGCTGTTCCGACCTAGGAAGACTGAACACAATTTATATTGCAAATGGCAATATCATTAACTAGCGGGCTGATGTCTTGTGAAATCTGAAAACTCAGATGAGGTTGTCCTGGTCTTTGATTGCGGCTCAACAAACCTCAGAGTTGTCGCAATCAACTCGCAAGGAACAATAAAGGCTCAGTTCAGCTTTCCAAACGAGCCGAAACCTCAAAATGGCAGAAACCCTGAATGGCTGATATGGGACCTGGATGAAGTTTGGTCTAAACTCTGTAAAGCATCAAGGGAGGTAGTGGCAAAAATCGACCCTGGCAGCATAAAAGCTGCTACGGTAATTACGTGGGGAGCGGACGGTGCGCCGGTGGACAGGAACGGTCGACTGTTGTATCCCGTTATTTCGTGGCAGTGCCCAAGAACAGTTGAGGCGATGAAAAACCTAACAAGCACCTTATCTCCTTTTGAAATTTTCCGCATAACAGGGTACCAGCTGACCCCGTTTAACACTCTCATAAAATTATATTGGCTTAGAAAACATGAGCTTGAGGTGCTGAGCAAAGCCTACACTTGGCTTATGATGGCTGGCCTCATTGCGCAACGGTTGACAGGAGAATTTCACATTGACCCAACCAGCGCCTCAACCATGATGGCTATGGACCTTGGACGTAGAGACTGGTCAAAAACCATGTTGGAACTTGTTGGACTTGACCCTGGCTTTTTTCCCAAATGGCGTGAACCTGGACAGGTCGTAGGCGACGTTACGAAGGAAGCTGAGAAGGGATGCGGCATACCCAACGGTGTTCCAGTTGTAGCTGGTGGGCACGATTCGCAGTTTGCCATTTTCGGCTCCATGGCGACAGAGAACGAGGCTGTTCTTTCAAGTGGAACGTGGGAAATTCTTGGTCACAGGTCAAACGTGTACAGTCCAACTAAAGAGGCGTTCGACGACGGCGTAATAGTCGAGGCAGATGTCAGCCGTGGATTTTGGAACCCGCAGCTTCTCATGATGGGCTCCGCGGTGCTCGAGTGGGTCGCTGACAAGATGGTGGCAGAAAAAGGAAGCACAAAATACGAAGCATTAATTAAAATGGCGGAAAGTGTTCCAGCAGGAGCCGGCGGAGTTGTTTTTGTACCGAGCTTTGTTAAGGAAACTGGGCCGACTAAGAAGTATGGAGTTTCAGGCGCAATTCTCGGCTTGACGTTGCGCGCCACAAGAAACCACATAGTCCGCGCTACCTTCGAAGGTTTGTCTTACCAGTTAGCTCAAGCCCTAAAAATTTTGGAAAGAGAAAAAGGGTCAAACATCAAAAAAATCCGCGTGGTCGGTGGAGGCTCAAAAAACCGTTTATGGAACCAGATTCGGGCAGACATTACAGGTTTACCCGTGACTGTCACGGATTTGAAGGAATGCGCATCTCTCGGCGCAGCTCTAGTTTCGTTTCTCGGCATAGGCAGATTCAACTCATTTGAAGAGGCAAAAGCAAACGTCCGCGTGAAGGAAGAAACGTTTAGCCCAAGCGAAAACCGAAAGATCTACGAAAGTCTTCTTAGAAACTACGAAGCGGCTGTGAAGAGCCTGAAAACTCCAAATTCAGCTACTTAAGCAACGTGAATGGACTGCCTTTAAAAGAGGGAGAGCAAAGCAAGGACAACAGTTCTTAGTTACTGAACCCTTTCCCATATTGGCGGAATTCTTTTCTGAGCCTCAGAACCGAGGATCACGGGTTTTACGCCGCTTAGTTCACAGAGGTATTCAAGTCTGCGAAGGTGGTTACCTGCCACTGCAAGTATGTGGTTGCTTGGGAACAACTTGATGAATTCGTCGAACCCGCAATGCAGCCGCGCGTGAACGTGAGGCCAAGTTGGGTTAGTTTCCTCGTTTATGGCTTTCCTCTCTTCAGGCGGCAGGTCTAAAGCCTCTCCTAAAACGATGACCATGTAGAGCTTGTCGTCCCATAAGCCGAGGCGGGCAAACGTCAACTCGCCAGGCGCAGCGTCAAACTCAACTGAGGCTCCGCCTGCCTTAAAGTAGTACTCTAAAGCCGGGTGAAACGTGACCTTCTTAAGGTTCTCTTCGGGGTTCATGCTTCGCGCTGCGTACCAGCTCGCGTGGTTTCCAGAATTGCAGAAGTCCCAGATGTCCTTGTCGGGGTGGTAAAGCCGGACGTCCATGAAAAGTACAGGCAGCCCTCCGGTTACGTACTTTAGTAGCTGCATTGTTACCGCAGCAAAGGAGTCAGCCTCAGTTGCGCAGACCGTTGTTTCCTTTGGCCCATTCCAGTCGTAAGGGTCGTTCATAAGCATCTCGGGAACGTCGCCGAGGCAAACGTATTCTGTTAGTTCACGTTGCCCCTTCAGTCCGCAAAAGTCGAAACCTTTCTCCTGGCTAACTATCTTCATAGCCAAGTACAGCTTAATCTGGGTCTTCAGGGTTTCTTTAGTAAGCATTTTCCCGTCGTACTTCAGCCGTGATCCAAGAAGTCGTTCGAACCACCTGAGCCCTTTCTCAACCTCGTTTGGGTCAACTTCCTCCATTTTCTTCACTAGGAGAAGCTGGTCGATTTGGCGAACCGTTACGCCGAACGCCTTAACAGTTGGGACAAGGTGGAAGTAGCCGGTTTCCATACCCATCGAGTGGCCCCCGTACATGCCGTAAACCTCGTTTTGTATGGTTGTGTAAGCCTGAGAGGCATAGATCCAGTCGATGACTTTCGCCTGAGTTTCAGGGTCATCCGTCCCGCCGACTATGCGTTGGGTCCTTATTCCAGCCTGCCTTAAAGCGCCGTCCGTAGCGAGAAGGCCAACGTTTCCAGGAAACTTTCCGCTGTTGTTCGAAAGGCACAGTATAGGCTTGTCTCGGCCTAGGCTGTTTATGAAGGGCCAAACTAGGAAAGGAAAGTTCCACACGTAAAAGCAGAGGATAACCTGTTTACAGTTTGCCTTTGAAAGTTCAGCGCCAACCTTTTGCGCAGACCTAATTGAGGTTATAGTTTCAGAGCCTTTGACCACCTCTGGAGAGGAGCCGTCGACGCTTTTTACGCCTTTCCGGATTATTTCAGCCCATTTCTCAACGACCTCCATGCATTCACGGGTGTTCGCTTTCCAAACGTGCTCTCTTTCGTCGTTCAGCATGGCGATGCCAATAGCCGTGTTCTTCATATCTATCACTACACCGTCTCGTAAAGGCAAACGCAATTAAAGCGTTACGTGAATTGAATAATGTTCATAGCAATTTATGGCGGTTATGTGAATTTCAGACAGCGATTCCTATAGATTCTAATCAACAGTTAACGTGGCTTTTAGTACTCTTAAAAGGGCAAACGACAAATTCCAACCACGTTTTTCTAATACGTTGTTTTTAGCGGGCCCGGAGGGAATTGAACCCTCGACCTACGGGTTTCTCTGCAGGTCGCGGCTAGATGCCTAAGAGCTTCAGCCCAGCATTCTCTGTCTTCGCTGGTCCGCCGCTCTACCTTGCTAAGCTACGGGCCCATTTTGGTTCGACGATTAGGTAACTTACAATATTTGCTAAATAACCTTTTCTTCGAGACGGTGAATAGACTTTTATTTTTTTCCGTAATTTCATTAGAACATATAAGGTGATTTTGGGTTTGAGGCATGAAAGTTTCGACCCGGAAAGTCTCAAAATAACCGATGTTCGAACAGCAGTTGTTGCTTCAAATTTCGACTACCCACTGGTTAAGATTGACACGAACCAAGGAGTCTACGGCGTAGGCGAGGTGCGAGACGCAGGCCACAAAGAGTCAGCCCTAATGTACAAGGGGCTGCTGCTTGGGCAAAACCCTTTGAGTTTTGATAGACTTTTTAGGAGAATGAGGCCTTTCGCTAGGCACGGAAGGGAAGGCGGCGGCATAAGTGGCATCGAGATGGCTCTTAACGACATAATCGGAAAGGTCTACGAGATACCTGTTTACCAACTGTTAGGCGGCAAGTACAGAGACAAAATCCGCATTTACGGCGACACCCCTGAGCCGCAGGACCCAACTCCTGAAGGCTTCGCTGAAAAGGTTTTGGAAAGAAAAAAGACGGGTTTGACGTTTATCAAGTTTGACCTCGGCATCAATGTTCTCAGAAAAAGGATGCCTGAAGCCTTGATTGGTAATAGGCTTACAGACAAGGGGATAGCCTACCTGTGCTCTTGTGTTAACGCTGTTAGAGAAGCCGTAGGCTGGGATGTCGACTTGGCAGTTGACCACTTCGGACCTTTAAGCGCAAAGGACTGCATAAGACTTGGAAGAGCCCTTGAGAAATACAGCCTCGCTTGGCTTGAAGACATGCGGCCATGGAGAGACGTCGAAGGCAACCGCCTGGTCACAAGGGCAATCGCCACGCCCACGGCGACTGGTGAAGACATTTTCGGGTTAACGGGTTTCAGGGAAATCATCGAAAAGCGGGCCGTCGACATTGTTCACCCTGACCTGGCTACTGCTGGAGGAATACGGGAAACCAAGAGAATCGCAGACTACGCTGAGGAAAAAGGCAGCATGCCATGTGCACTGCATTTCGCAGGTTCACCCATAAGCTTCATGGCTAACGTGCACTGCGCAGCGGCAATCAGCGATTTTGTTGCTTTGGAACACCACGCCCTTGACGTTCCATGGTGGAAAGACCTTGTAACTGGGCTTCCTAACCCGCTTATTAAGGACGGCTACATTGATGTTCCACAGAAGCCTGGGCTTGGAATAGACCTTAACCCAGAGGTCATAAAGCAGCATCTGAGGTACCCTGACTATTTTGGACCAACACCTGAATGGGACACTCCGAAACTAGGGTTCTACCGACCGCAGCAAAAATAGGCTTAGTTCTCTTTTTTACATTGGTGCTTTACCGTCTCTTTTCAACTATCCAGCCATATGTGGCTGTCCACAAAAAAGATTTTTGAGGGTTTCTTCTCTGCGCAGAACTGGACCAGAATGTCCATGTTAAGCCATTGCAAAGATTTTGTCAGGAGAAAGAGGCATATTTCCATATAAATAAGGTCTACCAAAAGAGTTGTTAACGGTGTTCAGGTTTGGGCGAGCTTGTGTTTGTCGGACTAGGCCTTTACGACGAAAAAGACGTCTCTCTCCGCGGACTGGAAGAGGCTAGAACCTCGGATTACGTGTTCGCCGAGTTTTACACAAGCCTCATGACAGGACTGTCACTGGAAAGGCTTGAAACAGTTGTTGGAAAAAGGGTTGCAGTTGTTTCACGTAAAACATTGGAGGACGACGACGGTGAACCTATTCTGCAGAAAGCTGAGAAACTTAAGGTTGCCTTCCTTGTTCCAGGAGACCCTTTAATTGCGACCACGCATATCGACCTAAGAATCAGAGCTCAGAAACGTGGAATCAAAACCAAAATTGTGCACGGCGCATCAATAGTTTCAGCCGCCATCGGGCTTTCGGGGCTTCAAAACTACAGGTTTGGGCGAAGCGTCACAATCCCATTTTCTGAACCCCACAGCGTCTATGAGACGCCTTACAATGTTGTTGCGGAGAACAAGGCACGAAACCTTCACACCTTATGTTTTTTGGACATAAAAGCTGAGGAAAAAAGGTCCATGACCATCGAGGAGGCTCTTAAGATTCTCTTGTCGCTTGAGGAAAAAAAGAAGATGCACATCGTAACCTTGGACAGCTTAGCCGTGGGCATAGCTAGAGCTGGAGCCGAGGACTCCTTGGTGAAGGCTGACAGCGTGAAGTCGCTTTTAAACTACGATTTTGGCAGTCCACCGCACACGCTTGTTTTCCCCGCGGAAAGGCTTCACTTCGTGGAGGCAGACGCTCTTGTCAAGCTGGCGGGAGCTCCTGAAAGCGTAAAGAACATGGCTAGGTGAAAGATGTTGGCCTTAGAGGAGCTAGCTGCAAAGTACATTCAAAAGACTGAGCGGGTCTTAACTCTGCTTAAGTCAGTTAACGTTTCTGTTTCCCCTGATGAAAAGAAAGTTTACGCGGTTGTTGATGAGGCGAAAAGATATCTTGAGGACGCGAAGTATTATTACGAAAAGAAGAAGTTCGAAACAAGCCTGGTTTCAGTGGCCTACTGCGAGGGGCTGCTGGACTCTTTAAGGATGCTTGGATACGTCGAGTTCACATGGTAGGAGAACCAAGAAATGGCGGAAGAAAAAAAGGGAAAGGTTGTCTTAGCCTCAGGAGCGTTTGACCTTCTGCATTACGGGCACGTTTACTATTTGACTGAGGCAAAAAAGGCTGGAGGAGAAGACGCCAAGCTAGTTGTCATCGTCGCCAAGGACAAAACAGTTGAAAAGTTCAAGGGAAACAAGCCCATTATCCCCGAGGACCAGCGGAGAGCCGTGGTTGAATCTCTAAAAGTCGTTGACGAGGCGATCCTCGGCTACGAGGACATGGACATGCTTCGGGTCATTGAAAAGGTTAAGCCCGACGTCATCGCCCTCGGCTACGACGAGGAAAGAATCGAAAAGGACCTCAAAAAACTTTTAGAAGAAAAGAAGATTGAAATCAAAGTTGTGAGGATCAACCAGTTCACCGAAAAAGACCTCGTTAGCTCCTCGAAAATAAAGCGGAAAATAATCGAAAACTACCACGCAAACATGACCTAATTCTGTTTAGACTAAGATTTCATTATAGAAAAAAGTAGAATATTGATTGACAGAAGTACGTGTTTACTTGTGGATTACTATGCTACCGCCTGAAATGGCAGTTGTCAAGTCTGCGGTGTCTGGATCGCCAAGTTGGTTGTCGTAGACTGTCTCGCCTGTTTCTTTGTTCCAGATTCTTATTCTAAGCATATCTTCACCTATAGAGCCGCCGTCGATGACTGATAAAATGAAGCCATAATCTCCTGCGCCATTAACTGTACCTGATCCCTTGCATATCGTTTTGTTTCCTGAAACCACCAGCCACTCGTAGCCTGTGCCCTTAAATTTAAAGCCTGCAGCAGGAAGGTGGAACTCGATGTTTCCTGTTGGAACACTTGCGCCTTTATGATATTTCGAGACAAAGGCGAAGTTTGCCTTACCTTTGATTGCTAGATCAGCTGTGTATGCGCCTGCTGGTGACTGTATCCAGCCGCCGCCTGTGACAAAGCCTCCATTCGGATCATAAACTACGATGTACTCGAACTTTGCTGTGTCAGAATCGCCGTAATTATCTGTGACATTAAGTGTCACGGTGTAGACGCCAGCTGCGGTGTAAGTGTGTTGACCTGTTACCAAGCCGCTTCCCTCGGTCTCTGTTATGGTACCTGCGGACATTGTTCCGTCACCCCAGTTCCAGACGGCTGCGTGGCTGTCGAGGATTCCTAGGTCGGTGAAGCTTGCGTTGGCAGTGACCTGCGTGTTGATAACTACTGTGTCTGTTGACGCGACTATTAGGCTTAAGATTGGTGCCATGTTCCTCACGGTGATTGTAAGAGAATCTGAGGCTGTTCCTCCATCGTCATCTGTGACTGTTAGTGTAACTGTGTAGGTGCCTTCTTTGCTGAACTTATGTGTTGGGGTTAATGTTCCTATGCAGGTTGATCCGTCGCCGAAGCTCCATGTGACGGTGTGGGTGTCTTCCGTTCCTGGGTCCGAGAAGTTACCAGCAAAGTTTACAAGTTCTCCTTCATTGACAAGTTGGTTCTCTCCTGCTTCGACATTTGGAGATACGTTGAGTATCGAGACGGTTACTGTTTCAGTGTCTGTTGAGCCGTAGTTGTCTGTGACTTTGACCGAAGCGGTGACAACTCCGTCGTCTACTGCGGGTATGGAGATAACTGCGCCTTGAGCGTCATCGTATTCTCCGTCGGAATCTAGGTCCCAGTAGTAGGCAATGATTGTTCCGTCAGGGTCATATGATGCTGTTGCGTCTAGCTGCATTTGTTCTCCTTCATTGACGCTCTCGGGACAGGCTATGGAGGCTACGGGGGGCTTATTGATGCTAAAGGTTATTGTTGACGGGGCTTCCTGGTGTCCAGCGAGGTCTGTGGAGTAGAAAGAGACCGCGTGATCGCCTGCTGTTGACACTGTTAGTGTAATTCCCTCTGTGAAGGCTGCTCCGTCAAGCGAATAATAGGTGCGGTCAACTCCTGAAGTTTCATCGACAGCCTGTAAATTGACCGCGACGTCTGAAATGTATATTCCGCTTGGTGTCTGCTCGCCTACCAAGATAGCTGTCGTTTGAGGCGGCGTTTTGTCAATCTTGATTGTTGTTTGTTTCGTAGGCTCTATGTTTCCAGCCTTGTCTATTGAGTAGTACCTGATTGTGTTGACTCCTTCCTGGCTTATTGTTAATTCGTTTAAGCTGATTTCTTGATATACGCTTCTCTGTATTGTAACATTGTCGAACTGCACATTAGCACTTTGGCCATAATCTGCCCAAGCGATTAGACCAAATTTGCCGCTTGCCGCTTCAGGATCGAAAAACAGCATTCCAGCTGGCCAGTAAGTACCTAGCAACCTTACGGTTATTTGAAATATGCCGCCGTCCTTTTTCACCGAAAGTACATACCATCGATCAGGCATCATTGAACTGGAAAAATACCGCCGTTGTACAATCACGCCGTTCTTGACTACATATAGATATGATTCCCTGTAGCTTATATGAATTGCATAGTAGCTGTTTGTTGATTGGTCGTATCCGAAAATTAGTCCACCTCCCTGCATATTCCAACCTTGAAACTTCACGTAGGCGGTTAAATTCCAATCGTCAAGTAAATCCGAGCCTGAAATTAGAGACTTAGCTACGACACCTGCGCCTGAACTTACATTGTAAATGCCATTGTTGATTGTCCATGTTCCGCTCTCAGCGATCCACTCCTGCTTTGCAGTTGAGAAGTCATCGTAGAACAGGGTCTGCGGTTGGTAGCCAAGGTCTTTGTAGTAGGTCTGCCATTCGCCTCCATTAACTGCTACCTTGGTTTCCACAGTGGCTCCATCTGTAAGGTCGTTTGTCAGGTCACTACTGTGCAGTGAAATTTGGACATCTGAGGTGTACCAGCCATTTTGACCTAGAACGCCGTCGTCTATTCTGATTTCCGTCTCTGGGCTTTGGTTGTCTCTATTATAAAGGGACACATAGTAACTGGCTTCATAGGATTTACTGATCCACATTCCGCCCTTTGGATTAGGCTTGATTTGCGAAGGTACAAATGGGTACAAATTAATTTCATGGATCACTGTTTTTGTGCTGGGATCGAAGAGAAGTATCCTTCTATTACCTAAAGTGTTGTCGGTTATCCAGATTATGCCTTGTTGGTCTATGGCTAAGATGTGATCGCTTTGATCTTGTATTGGAAACATGTTGATCTGTTCTATTTTGTTGGTTTTGGGATCGTATTTTACGAATGGGTAAATGCCCCATGAATGACCATTTGCCAGAATCATCCAAACCATTCCAGAGTTGTCAACGCATAAGCTTCGTGGAAAAAGTAAGGCTTCAATAAGCGGAAATTTATATCTTATATATTTCTTAGTCGTAATATCGAACTTGTAGATGTGCTGATATCCAGCTCTCATCCAAATATTACCTTGGCCATCCACATATTTTGCTTCGATATTGCAGACATCTGGTGTTGGATACACCATCAGAACATCAATTGCAGGATTATATTCATAAAGACACCTATAATCACCGTATCCCGGAGTTGGATTATTATTTTCAATGTAAATTAATCCGTTTTTACCAACTACGACATTACTTATCCAAAGATTACCTCCAATATAATAAGACTTCGTCGTAATAGATCCGGTAGATGTATCGAATAAATAAATCTCCAAGTGTGTAGAAGTAGAACACGCCATCCATATCTTCAGATTCGAATCGATATCCCAAGAGCTATAGTAAATGATTGATGGAAAAGGGTAAAGTAAAAGGTTTCCCGTTTCGGCTTCAACCATCAAGAATCCACGTGAACTAGTAGTATAATAGGGCATCCACATGTTGCCGTTTACATCGACCTTCCAATTGCTAGACGGAACGAGATAATCTTCATAATGGAACATGTAAGGTTGTGTGTCACCTTTAACTGTCACAAGCATGATGGAGACTTCAAGAGTAAGCATTAACATGACGAAAGACAGGTTTCTTATGAACTTCTTCAACCTTCATTCCTCTTTTTTCATCCATTGATTTCAAAGTAATTTATAACTTTTTATAAAGAAAAATACGAATTTGTAATCTCCCCCATTTCCTCTGGTACAAAGAAGATAATCAGCACCTTCAAATGAAACCCAGTCCAACATGGCTGGAATAACGTGTTTTTCATCGACTTTATTGTGGAGCTAAGCTCTTTAAAGGGCAACAACGTAAAAACCAATGGGTGTTAATGGATAAGACAGACGCCATTTTATGCCAGCTTCTGTTGGCAAACTCCAGGCTTCCGTATCGTGAATTAGCGGACAAATTGAACCTTTCTGTCACTGCTGTTCACAAGCGAATTCAATCTCTTGTAGAAGCAGGCGTAATCCGCAAGTTTACCGCGAAAATAAGCCTTGGCGCATTAAACGCGGTTCACATAGTCATTTTTGGAACCTCGAAACTTGCTTCGCTTCAAGGCTTGGATGCCAAGCTAGCGTGGCACGGCTCAATTTACTGGCTTGCCTTAGGAGGCGGAAACATCGTTTACATCGGGGCTTACTTAAAAGGCATTAGTGAACTCGAATCTCTGGTGAACTACGTCAAAGATGCAGCGGGAATACCTGAGCCTACTGTCGGCGTCACATCATTTACGCCTGTTTATATTTTGTCACAAAAAGACAGCGGCACGGTTCTGTACAACCTAGATTACGAGATTATTCGGTCATTAAAAGACGCCTCCCGCAAGTCAACTGCGCAGATTGCTGAGGAGCTACGTGTCTCAGCGAAAACTGTACGTCGTCGGCTTTCCCGGCTGATTGCTCAGGGGCTTATAGAGTTGTCTATTGAATGGTACCCTGACGCTTCAAACGACATAATAACCATATTTCACATTCACCTGAAACCTGAAGCTGATAAAAACGAGGTAAACACCTATTTCAGGAAATACTCGCCTAACATGTTTTTCTGCTGGGGCTTCAGCAACATTCCAAACTTTCTTCTTGCATTCGTATGGACAAGCACAATGAAAGAACTTCAAAGCATCCGCAGAACCCTTGAACAAGAAGAAACGGTTCAGTCGATCACATCAAATGTTTTGTTCGCAGGACACATCTTTGAAACATGGAGGGACAACATCCTCGAAAAATGAGTTCGCAGTGCCCTTTCTTTAACCTAGAATAGTTGAAAAGAGCCCTTACAACAGTGTCATTAAGGCTAATTTTTCAGGAAACAGTAAACATGAACCTTTATTCAGGGAAGACAACTACCTTCATGGTGCCTTAAACATGGTAAACGCTGCCATAGCTGTTGAAAATCTAGTGAAAAAATTCGAAGACGTTACGGCAGTAAATAATGTTAGTTTTCAAATTGAAAAAGGAGAAATATTTGGTCTACTTGGTCCCAATGGCGCAGGCAAAACCACGGCTGTGAACATTCTCTGTGGACTTTTGAAGCCCACAAGCGGCTACGCCACAATTAACGGATATGATGTGCAGAAAGAAGGCGAAAAAATCAAAAAGTTAATAGGCGTCTGCCCGCAGGAAAACGCTGTTTACCCATATTTGACAGGCATAGAGAACGTGGAACTTTTCGGGGATCTGTACGCTCTTGGCACGGAAGATCTTATAAAGAGAAGTAGCGTGCTTCTTGAAAAGCTGGGATTGTCGAATGACGCAAGGAGGAAAGTTGAAAAATATAGTGGCGGAATGAAACGTAGACTAAGCCTTGTCATGGCCCTAATTCATGACCCTCAAATCGTGTTCCTAGATGAGCCAACAGTTGGAATGGATCCCCAGTCGCGCCGCGCTATCTGGGATTTCATGAAAGACTTGAAAAAGGAGGGAAAAACGGTTTTTCTAACAACCCATTACATGGAGGAGGCAGAGGTCCTTTGCGATCAAGTCGGCATAATTGACCAAGGCAGGCTCATAATCCTTGATACTCCTGAAAACTTGGTTTTAAAAAACAGCGTTGAAAATCTTGAGGAAGTTTTCATCAAACTTACAGGGCGAAAAATAAGGGAGGAGATCTAAGGGTGATACTTCAACGAGTTAAGGCCTTAACAAAGAAGGAAGTAAAGAAAACTGTCCGTGACCCCGCTGTTCTTTTCATGATTTTTCTATTCCCAGTGGTCTTCGTTTTAACTTTTGGCGCGTCTTTTGGTGGTTTAGGCGGTTCGCAGCCAGTTTACGCTGTCGGAGTAGTCAACTTAGACGAGGCTGTTCCTCCAAGCTGGGCATCAGTTTTTCTGGAGACATTGTCTAACACAACGATTTTACATGTTCAACTTTACGTAAACAACCAGACAGCTCAAAGCGACCTGTCCCAAGGCAATATCCAAGCGGTCATAATTATTCCAAGCACATTCAGCCAAAGCTTAACCTCATACCACACAGCACCCAACGATCCCAGCGATTGGATAAACGCCACTGTCTCGCTTTACCTAGATAAAGGCTCAGTTGTTGCGACGCAGGCTTTACCGCCGATAATCCAGAACGTTCTAGACACTTTTGTAGACCAAAATCACAACACAGTTCCAACACCTATTCGCATGCAAATTGCGTCTTTGATCGAGGTAAAGCAACTTTCAGCCTTCGAGTTTATGGCGCCAGGCATGTTCACCTTCGCCTCGATCTTCCTCATAATGATGGTTGCCCAATCATTCACTCAAGATCGCGAAAACGGTATGTTAAAAAGGATTAGAGTAACGCCCACAACATCAACAGAATTTATGGCAAGCCAGATAGTTTCTTACATGCTCATAGCACTAATCCAAGCAGTCTTAGTCTTTGCGGCGGTTCACCTCATAGGCTTCAAGCCTCAAGTAAGCGTTCCAGCCTACTTTACTGCCTTCGCATTTGTGCTAATATTCTCCCTTTCCAATGTAGGCTTCGGGTTAATCACGGCAACTGTTTCGAAAACTTCGAGTGCGGCAACCGGAATATCCTTCCTCTTTGTTTTGCCTCAGCTTTTTCTCGGAACTTTCGTCGGCTCCTCATTGTCGCCCGTAACGCAGCTGGCATGTAAGTTCGTGCCGAGCTACTACGTTACCGACGCTTTAATGTCGCTTTTTCTGAGAGGCGCAACCATTACAACCCCAACGATCCTGTTAGACCTCTTTGCAGTCTCGTCGTCATGTTTACTCATCCTCGCATTCGGCATAGTGCTTTATGCGAAATACTTCAAGCTCTGAAACTCCCAAATTAGCATGTAATAACATATGCCTAAAGGAAACGGAAATGAGCAGAAACGAAAGAATAAACATTCAAGCGCTGATTAGAAAAGCAAGATCTAATGATCACCATGAGGCGTACGTCAACCTTGAAAGAAACCAAAACTGCAGAATAGGCGTAGTTGCAAGAACCGCGCCTTTGGAATCTCAGCTTTTCATCGAAATACTTGTCTATCTACCTAGCTTCGGCAAAGTTGACCTGCAGGATTTAAAGAGAAAAGTTGTCCTTCTTGAAGAATTACAAAAAAGGAAGTATTTCTTAACATATCAAGAGGGAAACTTAGTTGTATGCGAAGCTAAGGTTTCCGCCAACAACGTGAAAGAAGAATACGAAGCAATAAAGAAGTTAACAAGAAAGGTGTTCTCGACCTAAGAATATTCTGCATCACCATTTTGCCTAATTCTGCAGATCACGCTTACCAGCTTTGCAGGCAAATTCTGATGAAGTCCAAAGCGACGGATGGTTAGGGAAACGGAAGTCCGTCTTAAACAAAGTATTATATAGTCTTGAAACTTTCTGCATTTATTTCAAAAAAGGCATGTAAAACATCTGTGAGCGGAATATTTGAAAATGGCTGAGGAGCTTGCGTCGTCAGAACCTCATGGTCTAAGTAAATATAGAGACAGGATCATTAACGGCTCAGCTATCAGCACGTTTTTTTGGCTTGGGGTTCCTCCTATGATGAATCAGCTTGTGCTCATCGCCTATAATGTTGCTGACACTTACTGGCTAAGCCGCTATGACGAGCTGTGTGTATCGATTCCCCGACAGGTTTTCCCCGTTCTAATGCTTTTTCAAGCCCTTGTGATGGCTACAAACGCCGCCTGCCTTAGCATAGTTTCACAGTATATCGGGGCAAAAGCCTACAAGAACGCAAGCACTGAAGCTTCACGGTTCTTCACAGCCGCCTGCATTTCAGGAGTCACGCTTAACATTGTGCTCTTAGCTTTTAGGGAACAAATCTTCTCGTGGCTGATTTTTACTCCGCCTGAAATATTCGGTGATGTTATGGCCTTCTCCGCTGTCACAGCTTTTGACGTGCTATTCATGGCTGTAGCCTTCACCTTCACCACGCTGTTTCAAAGCTTAGGTGACACAAGGCGGCCAGCGATAATCAATATTGTAGGCGTTGCCGTTAACATTGCACTAGACCCGTTCCTAGTTTTGGGAATAGGCCCTTTCCCACGCTTAGGAGTCGTTGGCGCTGCTCTCACAGACGTCATGGGAAAAATCCTGTCGATCGGCGATCAAGTTTTCATACTTCGGAAGAGCTATCCAATGTTAAGGCTAAGATTCACGAGGGACCTGAATTTTGAATGGGCTAAGCTTGTCTTAAAAATAGGCCTGCCCATTTTGTCTTTTGGCACAATGAACGGTGTTGCCTTCCTTTTACAGCAGAGACTCATCAACATGTTAGGCATAATTGTTGCAACAGCATTTTCCATAGGCTTCGTGATAATGAACACCGTTGACGGCATGCTTTTTGGCCTATGCCAAGCCACCGCCATAATGGTGGGACAAAGCCTCGGAGCAGCCAACCCAAAAAGGGCGAGAGAAGTAGCCCTGAAAACGACGGTGATTGTTTTTATCATTGTTGCAGCGGGGGCAGCAGTTGTCTACCCGTTAAGACGGTCTATAGTAAGTATTTTTGCGAGCAACTCAAACCTTATCGAAGAAACAGAACAGTTCTTGAACATAGTGCTACCGCTGCTTCCATTCTTCGGAATATGCATAAATGTCATGTCCGTTGGAAGAGGGTCAGGTCACACGACGGTGCCCACAACCATCGAAATACTCAGAATATGGACTCTAAGGATAGCATTAGGATACTTCCTAGCGTTCATAGTTGGCATGGGCTCTTTAGGCATCTGGCTACCCCTTTCACTAAGCAACGTGGTAGGCGGAACAGCGCTCGCCATCTGGGCGAAATATGGAAAATGGGACAAAGCCGTGATAAAAACAACCTAAAAAATATAGGTCATAGCACGTATAGAAATGCTTTTTTTCTTATTGCTTTAGGTAAGGATCCAGTTTTTGCCTAAGAAGTGCTTTAAGTTCTGGTTGATCTCTGCGATAGATGTCTGGAACGCCTAAGACAACTGTCTTGTCTGTTGCTTTTGGGTCAAGCCTCGTGACTGCTGTCTTATGGTGTTCCTCCATAACATAGATAGCGTCAGCCCATTCAACAAGTTCCTTTGTCAACGGATTCTGCGCATGCATCCAAGTGCCGGCTGACTTGACTTCTAAGCCCTCAGCATCTTTGTACATTGCTTCAGCCGTTGGAGAACGATCAAAATTTCCAGTGCAAACAAACAAAACCTTTTTGGCCTTCATTGGTTCCTTCACCTCAGCATTTAGAAGAAATTTAATTCTTTGCTATAAAGTTAATTTGTTCTTCACTAATTGCCTTTGAAAGTTTTAGGGTAAGCCTAGAAAAGTCAGTGTTCTGTACGCTATGCCGCCGATGAAGAGTGCGAAGATTATTTCGAACATTGTGATAAGAAGCGATTTTTTCCAGCCGATCTCTTTTACGAGCGCCGCGATTGTGGCAACGCATGGAATGTAGAGCATGACTACGAGCGTGAAAACAACCATCTGAACCGGCGTCAAAAATGTGAGGTTCGATCCAAGCAATGTTGCAAGCATAATCAACGTGAGCTCCTTCCTAAGCACGCCGAAGAAGAGGGCGACGCCCATTTCAAGCCGAAGCCCAAGCCACGACACTGTCAGTGGGCTCATAAGCTGGGTAAGCGGATCCAGCAGACCGAAAATTTCCATAGCCTTGATCGCTATGCTGCTTACGATTATCAGTGGAAGAGCCATCTTGATGTATTCACCAAGCCTAAACGAGGTTTGGGTCAACGCAGTCTTCAGGTCTGGAAC
>JAGTQS010000017.1 GCA_018397055.1 Candidatus Bathyarchaeota archaeon
TCAACAGCCATCCACATGCTCCTAGCGCTCATAACCATGCTGGTCATAGCTCTCTCAGCAACGGGCAACCGCCTAAACCGCAAGATCAGGTGCATCCGAAGCCTAGCTGCATAAGACATGCCGGAACATGGAACCCAACCTTGAAAAGGCAGCGGAAGCCCTAAAACCGTAGAGACCAAAAGACAACAACCGCCTCGAAAAACCCAAAAAACAAAGACCCTTCACTAGCCAAAAGAACATTCAGAACTAAACAGAACCAGCCGAAAACCAACCGAAAGATTCAATTATGCATTACCCTATAAATATATAAAATTTGCCAGACACCCAAAATAATGTTGTTTTTGTGTATTCAGAAAAATGAAGTGTACACAATCTTTTCACTGAGAAAGATTTTAGTTGTATTTATGCTATCGGAGTTAATCTGTATCGTACTATAAACATTAATTGTCTAAAGGAACAGATTTTAACTTGAAATTCAAGTCCGTGGAGAATCTTGAAGCTTAGAAGCCTTTCTTTTTGCTGAGCGTTTCAACAGTAACAGGAATCTTGCTGCGTTTGTTGTTGCCTTTTATGGGCAAGAAATGCTCTGGTTTTCAGGTACTACCTTGTTAGTGATGGAATCTTGTCAAATGGTTTTATATTGTTTGCAGGTGTATTGTGTCTAATCGGTGCTGTTGCTGGATGAACACAGTTGTGGCTATTTCTGATGGCAAATTCTTGATTAACGGGGTGCCTACGTATCCCGGCCGAACATATAACGGACACTTGGTCGAGGGGCTTTTGATGAACAGCCGCATGGTTCAAGCCGTTTTTGACGACGAGAACCCCGAAACTAGGGTGAACTGGAGTTATCCAGACACTGGAGTCTGGGATCCGGAAAGAAACACGGATGAATTTGTTGGCGCTATGAAGAGCTGGCGTGACAGTGGATTGTTGGCTTTCACAGTGAATTTTCAGGGTGGAAATCCGAGGGGTTACGGTGAGCGTCAGCCTTGGCATAACAGCGCCTTTAATCCTGATGGGTCGATGAAAGCTGCTTATCTTAGACGGATGAGGCGAGTTCTCGACGAAGCTGACAAACTTGGCATGGTTGTCATTGTAGGTTACTTTTATTTCGGTCAGGATTGGAGGTTGCTAGGCGAAGAAGCTGTAAAAAGGGCCGTCGTTAACGCTACGGAGTGGCTTCTCGAGTCTGGGCATAGAAATGTTTTGGTTGAGATAAACAACGAGTGTGATATTCGTTACACGCATAGAATATTGAAGGCGCCACATGTTCATGGGTTCATCGAAGAAGTTAAGGCGATAACCAAATCTGGAAGAAGGCTTCTTGTGTCCGCAAGTTTCAGTGGCCAAAAAATCCCAACTGACAATGTGATTTCTGTTTCGGATTTCATTTTAGTTCACGGTAACGGACCTGAGAATCCTGATAAAATAGAGGCTATGGTGAAGACGATTAGGGAAAGTCCGAAATACTGTGGGCAACCCATCGTTTTTAACGAAGATGACCACTTTAACTTTTCGAGAAAGCGTAATCACATGATGGCGGCAATAGAGAATTATGCTTCTTGGGGGTACTTTGATCCTGGGGTCAACAACTATTGGGATGGTTATCAGTGTCCCCCAGTGAATTGGTCGATAAATACTCGAAGAAAGAGGAGCTTCTTTAAAAAGCTGAGAGAAGTAACCGGTGTTCAACCAGTTGTTGAAAATATGCTCCCCCAACAGACTTAATACTATTAATTTTTTATTCTGCCCTGCTTCAAGTGATGATCTGTTCGATAACGTTGAGGGGGGAGGGGTATATATAGTTGGGTCAGGGTTTTTGACTATTTTTTTAGGTGTTGAGTTGTTTGCATGTCATGGTGCGGGTCATGTTTTTTGTTAGTAAAAATATTTTAACCACTTAAGTGAAGAATTAGGTAGTGATTTATTATGCCTTATTGTGAGAATTGCGGTACGCAGGTCAGTGCGGATGCGAAATTCTGTAGAAACTGTGGTGCTCCCCAGAGAGGTTTGCAGAGCCCGGTTTCTTCGGGTGCACAGTCTCCACCTCCAGTTGTTCAGCCAACTCCGCAAGCAAGTTCGGTTCATTCATCCCCTCCACCTCCTCCACCACCATCAGCTCCTCCAGTTCAGATGCCGGTGTATACGCAGCCCCTGCAGGCGTTTGGAGAAAGGGTTTTGGGAGCTAACGTGTTTAGGAAACCAAAGGCGCTTGGAAGATACGACAGCTACACATGCGTTGTGACGAATCTAAGGATGATTTTCGCCCAGATGACTAACGAAATTGTTGCGCAGTCTTCGCAGGCAGCAAGAGATCAAGCGAAAGCCCAAGGGAAAGGGTTTTGGGGGCAATGGGGCGATCAACTGAAATCTTCGTTTACGTTTTCGCAGCGGTATTTGTCCATGCATCCTTCTGCTATTCTCGCTGAGACGCCTGGCAACTTCGCCATTGACAACAACACCATAAGCGAGATCAAGCTGAAGGAAGAAAAAGACCGTGGAGGAATCTACGTACGCCAGATGGAAGTTGAAATTCATACGCCTATGGGAAAGTACGAGTTTAAAATGGACAAAGACGAGAACTACATTAATTTGCTGAAACAGGTCTATGGACAAAGAGTTAAAATGCCGTTTGGATCCTTCACATTTCACGGAATCAAAATTGGCTTGTAGCCTTCCCTTGACTTTTTTGGGCAACACAGGTACATGCGTAATACGGGAGCTATCGAAGTTTAGGCCCTATTGTAAATCGTTGATTTTTCCTAGGCGAAGTTGATGGTCTCTGTCTGTGTTGCCGATGAACAGGGTATTCGAGCTTTAAGCAAGAAGCTTCAGAGTTTGCTTAGTGATGAAGACAGCCAATTGTACAGGGATAACGTTGCCAAATTTGGTGTTACTGCCGAGTATGTAAGAGAGGCTTTTTCTGAAGGAACGTTGTTGCAGGTTGCTGCTTCGGGAAAATCTGCTTTCTACCTAGTTTTAGGCGACGACGAAGAAATAGTTGGGTTTGCCCAAACAATTCAACGAGACACGGAAACCTTGGAACTTGACCGCATCGTTATATTTCCAGAACATACGCGAAAGGGATATGGAACAATGGCCTTAAAAAAGGTCATTGAAGACGCAGAGCAGAAACAAGTTAAAGCCATAATAGTCAACGCAGGGAAAGACGAGGTTCAAGCCCGACAATTTTATGAAAAAAACAACTTTAAACTCATAAAAGAAGAGACGGTTAGTCCTCCATGGGGCGGAAAAATTACGCTTGTCACATACAAGTATCAACTGAGATGAATTAGTGGAAAATAGGTTTTGACTAAATAGCCAGCTTAACTAAGATTTCTTGTGAAGCAAAAAGCCTCGAAATTGCGCAATCACGTTCATTACGGTTTCTCTAAAAAGTTGATGCCAACCGTTATTTGTGAGAACGCTTAACTATGGAATATACGAAAGAATCTTGGTGGTCGAGTTGACAAATTTAGTCGGTCTTCTGGAATCGTTATCCAATGCCTTCGGGCCTCCTGGATGCGAGGATGAAGTGCGAAACACTCTTAGAAAGGAGCTTGAGGAATATGCTGATGAAACAAGGGTTGACAAGCTTGGAAACATCTTCTTCTACAAGCATGGTAAACAGGGTTTACCTCGGGTTATGCTTGCAGCTCACATGGACGAGGTAGGCTTCATAGTTACCTTCATAGACAACAAAGGTTTTCTCCGCTTCCAAACCGTCGGGGGCATAACGAGCACAGTAATCCCTGGGCAGACTATTCTGCTGAGGGGAACCAAAGGCGACATAGAGGGGCTGGTTGGAACAAAGCCTCCTCACCTGATGAAAGAAGAGAAACGTAACAAGGCTGTGGCAATTGAGGAACTTTTCATCGACGTAGGAGCCTCAAACCCGAAAGAAGCGGAACAAAAGGGAATCGAGATTGGAACAACCGGCGTGTTCAACGTAAAGTTCGCTGAGCTTGGAGAGGGCTACGTCAAAGGAAAAGCCCTCGACGACAGAGCAGGCTGCACCGTGTTGGCTGAGGTCTTCAAGGCCCTAAAGGATTCGCCGTACAACATTGTGGCTGTTGGAACAGTGCAGGAAGAAATGGGGCTGCGAGGCGCACGCACAGCAGCTTGGCAGGTAGACCCAGACTACGCATTGGCTTTGGAGGGAACCTTCGCTGCGGACGTTCCAGGCTTCAGCCCAGAAACAGAGTCGTCGAAGCTTAGGGAGGGACCTGTGGTCACGATACTGGATCAAAGCGTGATTGCCCACCCAACGGTTCTTAAGACCCTTATAAAGGTCGGAAAAGAGTACGCTATACCATTCCAGTTTAAGAAGGTGCCTAGAGGCGGAACCGACTCGGGAGCCATTCACCTTACTAAGGCTGGAATCCCAAGTGGCACAGTTGCTGTTCCATGCCGGTATATTCACGGTCCCGCTTCTATAGCTCACGTTGACGATGTAAAGAACACTGTTAGGCTTGTAACAGAATTTGTTAAGGCCATCTCGGAGAAGAGCATGTAAACGCGGAAGCTGCCACCATTACAGGAGCTTGATAAAAGCAGAACAGGCGACGCGCGAGGAATGCTGATTGTTGAAATCATTACCTTTCTTACGTTGTTTTATTTGGGAAAGAAGTTAAAGGCATAGGTAACATCTGAAAAAACTAGCTTGGCACAGGATATGGATGTTGTAAGAGCATAGCAGCTCCAATCACTGGTGCCTTGTGACCTAGCTTACTTAACCGAATCTCCCAGCGTTCCTTTACGAAAACGTCGATTTCTTTCTTGTATAAATCGTATGCTTTTGCTAATGAACCGCCGAGAACAAACAGTTCAGGGTCCAGCAATCGCCCTATAAAGGATAGGAGCCAACCGACATTGTATCCATAAGAAGCAATTAATTTTAAAGCGTTTTGTTCTCCTTTACGAGCCATTTGTATAACGTTTTTACCTGATACAGCTCCTGCATTTTTTGCTAGGTTTCTACCTGAAATTCTATCTTCAATAATCCCTCCTTCAAACATTGGTTGGTCCCAAACTTCTCCTGAACACCAGCGGTGACCTCGGTATAACTGCCCATTTAACAAAAACCCAACTCCTACACCAGTTCCCAGAGTGACTCCAACAACGTTCATAGCTTTTTTAGCTATTCCTGCAAGCCATTCCCCCAGTATGAAGCATTTAGCGTCATTTTCTAATGCGACCTTACATCCCAAACTTTTCATGAGAATTGACCTTATTTTTACTCTACCTAACCTCGGCAGATTTGGGCACTCAGGTATGACTGTGCCATTTTCCTCAGGGCATGCAGGTATGGCAAGACCAGTAAACGAAATATCTTCTAGTCTTAAGCCGGCCTTTTCAACTGCGGTTTTAGCTGTTTTTTCTATGTTGCTGAGAATAATGTCTCTTGAGGAAATTGCATCCGTAGGATGCACAACAAAACTTAAAAGTTTATGATTATTTTTCACGACTCCTGCTGCTATTTTAGTGCCTCCTAAATCAATTCCTAGATTATACATTTGCTTATTCCACCTTTGTGATTTTTGATCCGTATTGGAATATTCCGCAGGTTAGGCCCCGAAGTGAAGCTATCTTATCTAACATGAGCTCTTGTGGAGTTGCCGCTGCAATAGGAAGGTGTCTATCATTGGTTTTTGGGAAAGTTATCTCAAAAGCTTCGTTTCTTTTAATTCTAATAGTATTAGCGGAAAAAGCAACTATGCGGCTGCCTTTATTAGTCATTTCAGAAATCATTTTTATCACAAGCCTTCCGGTCTGGGAAGATGGAACATAAACAATTGCGTGATGCCCTTCCCGGACAAGTTCAAAAGAGCCGTGACGAAAACTGCCGCAAGGCATAGCTAAAGCTGTGATGCGGGCTCCCTCCATAAACGTCAATGCTCCTTGAAAAGCTCCAGCCATAGATGGACCTCGAGACAGAAAATTGATGACATTAACGTTCTCAAGCTTCTTAACAGCAAAGTCTACTTCTTCAGCTCGACTTTCTAGAAAGCTATCCATTTGAAATGATGCTTCTTTTAGGTTATTAAGTTCTTTTTCGAGATTATCACAAACCGCAGTTACTCCCATCATATTTAGGAGCCCAAGAGTGTTAGTGTAGGTTTTTGTTGTAATGCTCTTTTCTTCTCCAGCCACCATGGGTAGCACGAGATCTCCATATCCGGCTAACGTGCTATCCTCATTATTCACAATCACCACTATTGGACAAGTATTCTTCAGTTTCTCTGCCACTTTACATGTTTCAATGCTTTCCCCAGACTGCGAAATCAGCACAATTAAGTCCTTTTTGTGAACAGCTTTCAGCTCATAATGAAGAAGCTCGCCAGCCTCATAAATTGAAGCCATAATACCCCTAGAAGCAAGCAAAGGCTTAATTATCAAAGGCGAAAAAAACGACGTTCCCATTCCAGAAAAAAGTAAATTGCCGTACATTTTACTCAACATTTTCTTCCATTTCTTTAGCAATCGGTTGCCCTCTTGCCCATAAAACGAAATCAAATTTCGTAAGGCTTCTCCTTGTTCCTCAATCTCGCATTGAAAGTCAGTTTTCATATTATCTCCACCAACATGATACCAATTGTGTAAAGACTTTTTATTACTTCGCGTTGTTTCTTTATCTTTGCTCTGTTCATTGCCACACAGTGTAGTTGAGGTCGTATTTTTTGCTGTCACAAGAAAAATGCCAACATTTCATGTTTAATCCAGAAATTAGCTTTTTATCTTTTTGCTTGCGACCTTGAAAGCCATCATAAGCAGAATTATAGTGAGATAACGTCGCCATCAAGTTACTAACTGACCTCAATACGCTGTTTAAGTTCTTCGAAAAACTGGGTTGACTTCTTTAGTTCCGCAGCGTACGTCATCTTGTAATGTTGGCACAGCATAATGTAACGGTCTACGAGAGACTTGAGTCATCCTTCGTCATGGGTTCTCCTGCCTTAATCATCGCCCTGTAGGCGCAGATTGAAGCTTTCTCAACCCTTGCACGGGCTTCTTCGTCAGACGCCAGCTTCAATGCTTTATCGAAGTACTCAAGGGCCTTACGGGCAACTTCTGGATTAAGCCCAACCTCCTCGGGCTTTGGGAAACATCCTGGGTGTACTCCGAGTTTTTCCGCATTATCATGCAGCATGCTTATGTATTCCAGAATTGGCTGGGCAGCTGTCTTGTAGTGGAGCTGCACGAATTCAACGATTAATTTCTGGTCGTCAAGATTTGGGTTCCACAGCATTCGCGAAATAAGGTAATTCCGCAGGTCAGATAGCTCGCCAGACGTCCCGTTTCCATTAGCCTGCATGAATACGCCTTTAACCTTTTTACGCAGGAAATAACGGACATTTGGCCCAATGCTGCGTAGATTTGGAAACGGCAGATCATAGGCGGCAAAATTCGTGTTGTAGTTCCAGATCCATATGTCGTCGCAGATTTTGCTCCACTCATCAACGTCACGGCAGAATTCTCTGTTTCTTGGACAGTTAGGGTCATCGATAGGATGTAATGTGCAACACTCTATGCTGCACAGCTGGATTTGCACGTTATGCCTTGGACGGACGTTCTTAGGCGGTTTACGAGTGAACCAGTAAGCCAACGTTCCAACCTTAACGTCGGGATAGGCCTTTTCAACTTGTTCTGCAACGGCGTTCATGAAGGTTAGCTGCGACCCCATCGGAGAGCCTTCACGCTGGTTTATATTTTGGCATCTGCCACAACGGCAGTATCTGTCCGTATCAGCTTGGCTGACGCTGATGTTTTTTATGCCTGGATGTTCTTTTATGATTCGGATGGCAGATTCAGCTGCAATCTTGATTACGTCTGGGTTTGTTACGCACGGCTGAGGACCAGCTCCGGCTGTGTTTGTGTCACGTACTCCGTCAACTAGGGCATAGTACTCGGGATGCTCCTTTCCATATTTGCTGAAAGGGACCAGCAGATGAAATGAGTGGCTGATTAGGTGTTGAGCTGTTTTTCCTCCTAGTTTCTCGTCTGTTGTAACCGTGTTGACCCGTAGGCAAGCTGCGAATTCAGGATGCTTCGAGTTCTCCGCATAATAGCTCCAACGGAAGATGAATGGAGGCTTATACGTGTATTCTCCGAATGGAATCTCAAGTTTGGAACAGTCAGGAACATGCGTGTGGTCGTATGTTAAAAAGCGGATTCCCAACTCATCCTCGAGGAATTGGTATACCCCGTACAGTGTACCCCTAGGTTTTCCGCCTACGATGGCTATAAAATCTTTTCTTACCGTCACTTGAAAGCTTTCTTCCCCTAGGGTTGAAACGTCAATTTTTAAGTTGTTTTCCTTTAATGCGCTGTTTTCACCTATGTAAACGTGATTAAAAGATGTTTCTTTGGTTTCATGAATTGGAAGAGTGATTCCTGTGGCTTGCCTGAAAAAATTCTGGAATTCCTGAGTTGCATACTTTTCAGACGGAATTGCTGTTGAATCGACAATTATGTCCCAGTTCCCCATTTCAGAACACTTAAGACCCGACATAAAGATCATCCCTAGTGGAAACTTCAAAGAACAACAGACAACACCTTTCCTATTAAACATTGACATTTACCATATTGCCAAGAATCCACAATTCCACATTGATTCCACGGCACCTATATAAAGAAAAAAATTCTCAACACGCACAGAACAACTGCAAAGTAACGAAATTGCAAGCAACGATAACAACAAACGAATAACCAGACGGGAAAAAACAATAATCTTTCATCCTTTTTTGGTTAGTACCGACGAAAAAAAGGAAAACGTGGGCAGCTCCACTAAACAATCGTCGGTACTGTATTTTCACCCTTGGCAGACTGGATACGGTTGGCGTAACACAATTTGTCAACAGATGAACATTTAATTTATGAATTCCAAGTAAGTACTAGAAATCTATTCTCGGAATGGGAACAAACACTCCGTCAACTTTAGTTTCTGAAAAATGTTTAACAAAACATTCGGCGAGCTGCTTCAAGGCCTGCGCCTTTACGGAATTTGTATCCCTGTTTTGCGAGAGCGTTCTCAAGAGCATTAATAGTTAGAAGTGTCTCGGTCTCTGACACTATCCCCATGCATCCAATTCGGAACATCGTGTCTTTTAGTTTTCCTGCACCTGGCGAAATCACGACGCCGTATTGTTCATCCATAATCCTGCGAACCTGGGCGTTGTCCACCCCGTCCGGCTTGTTGAAAGCAATAACCGTGTTCGACCTAGATTTCTTTTCTGGAAAAGGCTTCAATCCGAGAGCCTCAACAGCTGCGTAAAATGCTTCGCTGCAGACTCGATGCCTTCTAATGCGGTTTTCAAGCCCCTCTTCACGTATCATTTTTAAGGCCTCGTCAAGGGCGAAAAAAAGCGGTATAGCTGGAGTGAAAGGCGTCTCTTTCTTCTTGCCAAACTCACGCATCTCAGTCATGTCAAAATAGAAAGGCTTCTCCACTTTCTCTATGATTTCCCAAGCCTTTTGACTTACTGAAAACAACGATAAGCCTGGCGGGCAAGCTAAGCATTTTTGGCTTGCTGTGACGCAGATGTCAATTCCCCATTTGTCGACAGGCAATTCATCTCCGCCGAGGATTGAGACCGCATCCACGACTAGTAAAAGATTGTTTTCAGCAGCAATCCTGCCGATTTCAGGAAGCTCGCGGACAGTGACACCAGATGAGGTTTCGTTGTAGACGACTAATATTGCCTTTACATCCTTCTCTTTCTGAACGGCCTCCGCAACTTGGTCAGCTGTAGGCGCTGTTCCCCACGTTATTTGAAGTTTAACTACCCGCCCACCTCTTCGAACAACAGCCTCACTGGCCCTTTCACTGAACAATCCAAAAACTGGCACAATGACCTTGTCACCCGGCGTAATGGAATTACCTACCGCACATTCAACACCCCCCGTGCCCGACACCGTTAAGGCATAAACATCACTTTCGGTTTGAAAAACGTACTTCATGTTTTCAGTCAAAGATTCATATAAAGCCTTAAATTCTGGGCTTCTGTGGTCAATCATCGGCTTAATCATCGCCCTCATGACACGGTCAGATACATTTGTTGGGCCTGGTATCATGATTAGCTTCTTGTCAAACATTCTGCAGCCTCTACGTATGTTTAAAACGAGGCATACATGTACTATGTTGTCATATTAAACCTTAACGCAACAGCTAGGCAAAAACCACATTTACCTCTCATTAATAATATTTGATATGAGTTTGCTGTGAAGAGAAAACCTGTAATTACGCTGCTTTCAGACTTCGGCTTAAAAGACCCGTACGTTGCAGAAATGAAAGCCGTTATTCTGAGTATTTGCCCAGAGGCCTCAATAGTCGATATAAGCCACGAGGTCAACAAGTACGACAAAAGAATTGGAGCCTATATGCTGGCGAGAGCTGCGCCACTCTTTCCAAAAGGAACAATTCACGTAGCAGTCGTTGACCCAGAGGTCGGAACGAAAAGAAAACCCATCATAATAACGACAAAACACCATTTGTACGTTGGACCTGACAACGGCCTGTTGATTCTTTCAGCAGAAAAAGAAGGAATTGGCAAAGTATACGAGATTACAAACAAGAACTACATGCTGAGAAATATTTCAAGAACTTTTCACGGGCGAGACATTTTCAGCCCCGCCGCAGCCTACCTAGCTCTTGGAATTTCAGCATCTGATTTTGGGCCTGAAATTAGTGAGATAATTAAGCCAAGTTTTTCTCAGCCAAAAGTTCGTGGACAAGAAGTTCTTGGAGAGGTACTTCACGTTGATAAATTTGGAAACATCGTAACTAACATTAGCTCGGAACACTTAAAGCGCATCGGCGTAAAAGAGGAAGAAACATTAACGATTATGTTAAAAAACTCAAAAATTGCTATGAAATGGTGTTCATCATACAGCGAAGTTCCAATTGGCACTCCGCTCCTTATTGAGGGAAGCGGCGGATTTCTAGAAGTGGCAGTGAATCAAGGTGACGCTTCGAAACTTTTGGGAGCGAAATCTGGAGACAAAATTGTTCTCAGGGTTCAAGAATAGCTCTTAAAGTACAAAAATGTTTTATGCCATTGGCGGTAGACAGTTTATTGGGAATCCACTGTCGAAAACAAGAATTTGGAGCTGATTTAGCTGTTCGAGCTTGGCGTAATAACCGATGAAATTTCCTTAGATGTGAAGAAGGCAATTTCAGTTGCCAAGGAACTAGGATTAGACTGCATCGAGTTAAGGGGCTGTTGGAACAAGAACATAAAAGACCTGACAAACGCAGAAGTCCAAAAAATTAAGGCGATGGCAAAACGTTCTGGGCTTAAGGTGGTTTGTATCTCTTCGCCGTTCTTTAAATGCAACGTCACGAACGAAAAGGAAGTTAAAGAACACCTCAAGTTTCTTCCAAGAGTAATAGAGATAACCAAGCTTTTTGACAGCAAGATCGTCCGAGGCTTCGCGTTCTGGTCCGTAAAAAATCCCGGTCAGTACTGGAATGCTGTGATTGAGAACCTGCGTGAAGCTGCGGAAAAATGCAACGAAGAAGGCGTAGTATTAGCCCTTGAGAACGAGTATTCTACACTTGTGGGAACTGGAAAAGAATCTAAAAAAGCAATTGAAGAAGTCGGCTCAAAAAACCTGAGATTAGTTTGGGATCCAGGTAACGCTTTTTGTGCTGGTGAAGTTCCCTATCCAGACGGTTACCTTAACGCCCGAGACTACATGGTTCACATGCATCTGAAGGACGCTGTGCGCGACAAGAAAACGGGAGAAGTTAGGTTTGTAGCTGTTGGAAGCGGAGAAATAGACTACGAGGGACAATTTGAAGCCCTAAAAAAAGACAAGTATAACGGCTGCGCGTCAATCGAGACGCACTACCGCATAAACAATGACGGCGAAAAAAGCACAAGAGAAACTTACAATGGACTTAAACAAATCCTCAATAATCTTTAGGCATAACAAAATGACAGTGGGCCGAGCCGGATTTGAACCAGCGATCTTCGCCGTGTGAGGGCGACGTCCTAGCCAGCTAGACTATCGGCCCAAATTTGTCTTTCTTATTTTTTCTAGATTTTTGCTTTATACTTTTTTGCGTTAACATTAGTATTATGGATTTGTTGTATATTGTGTTTGCTATTTTTTGTTAACTGCCCAAAAAATTTATAAACAACGTAAATTATTTACGTAAATTGTTTACATATCTTGTAAATAGTTTACAAAAAAATGGAGAGAACAAGATGAACGGAGAAGATTGGAAAGAACAATATAAAAAATTAGTCGAAGAATGGAAGGAAGGATACAAAAAAGCAATAGATGAATGGAAAGAAAAACTCGAAGAATTTAAACATCAAATAATGCCAGATGCTCTAGAAGGAGGTGTGCACAGTATTCCTAGTTTACCGCCGAAAATTTCGCTGCCGCCCTTTCCGCCTATTTTTCCATTCCATGGTGGAAGGTCAAACGTTGTTGCTTCACGAATCGGCGACGAAGAGCTACGGTCCATAGACATGATGGTGGAGGCGGGACTCTTCGAAACTCGTTCAGAAGCCGTGGCATATCTTGTAAGCGAGGGTATAAAAGCACGTAAAGACTTGTTGGACAAAGTCTCATCAGCCCTTGAAGACATCCGTAAATTACGAAGAGAAGCAGAGGAACAAATCAACAACCTAAGAAAAAAAGTAGGACTTGCTGAAAAAGAAGACAAATCATCCACAAGCCCAGAAAAAACATGCACGAAATGTAATAGAAACCTGTCTGAGCTACCTAAAGACATAACAGTCTGTCCATACTGCGGAACAAAAATATAAAAGAGCCGCTAAAAACCCTCTTCCATTTCCCCTTTTTAATGAAAAAAATGATATTCCTAATTAAAGGAAATATTTTCGACCATAAAAGATCAATGATAAAATTCTTTAGGTCAAAATGAATGGCGAAACAATAGAATGTGCCAAAATGACGTTAACAGTAACTAGTAATTCTCCTAAGCTTAGTAGTCCTTACCTTACTGTTAAACCTTATCTAGTTAAACGCCAAGCAAAAAAGCTTAATTTTGGCTTCGTTCTTTCAGAGCATAGGGCCCGTAGCCTAGCCAGGATGGGGCGTCGGCCTCCTAAGCCGATGGTCCTGGGTTCAAATCCCAGCGGGCCCGTTAAGTCCGATAGTACTTAATGGCTGGAAAGACTTTGCGTTTGGTTTCCATAATTATAAAGAGAATTTTGAGTTCCATCGTAGTCAAAGTTTTTAATTATTTATTATTATATGGTTTGATGCTTTTAACGCGGCATGCAAGCATAATAAAAAGAGTTAAAAACCAAGACCGTTATTTGTCTCAAAGACCATTAACCTATAAAGTCTAGTAAAGGTGGACTACTTGAGGGTCATCAAATGCCGATATTGTACTTGCCAGTTCTTCAGCCAATCTGACTATGAGGCTCATCTGAAAACCCACTGGAAACAGGCCAAAAACGGAGAAGGCGAATGGATGCCCTGCGAGTTAGATTTATACTTGACAGAACGCATCCGAAATTCAGGCTCTCTAGTTCTCGGCGGATACCGTTATAGTCTCATTGGCGACGGAAAGATACTGTACCGCACAAGGCTTGAATCCACTGAATATTAAAACCTCTAGAAGTTCACTTAAAAAAACGATGAATTTTTCATGCGCTTATAAATTGTTTTAGTTAGAATAATAAAATTCTAACCTATTTCTTTTTCATCCACTCTGTGCAGATTCGGACGCCTTCAACTGCGTCTTTTGCTGCTGCGTCTGCGCCTATCTTCTTTGCGTACTCAGGAGTTATCGGTGCACCGCCTATGATGACCTTGACGTTTTTTCTTAGTCCTGCCTTTTGAAGTGCCTTGATTATGCCTTCCATCTCTATCATGGTTGTTGTGAGCAACGCTGACATTGCGACGATGTCGGGCGAGTTCTTCTTCACTGCTTCTACGAATTGTTCTGCCGTTACGTCTACGCCGAGGTCAACTATATCGAAGTTTGCAGCCTTTAAAAGTGTAACAACAACGTTTTTACCTATGTCGTGTAGGTCGCCTTTCACTGTTCCAATGACAACCTTGCCTGCTGATTTGATGTCGCCCGTTTTGAGATGAGGCTCAAGAACAATCATTCCTTCCTTCATTGTTTCTCCGGCCATAATTAGCTCAGCGAGGAAGTATTCGCCGTTTTCATACTTTTGGCCCACGATCTCCATTCCTTTGGCCATTCCCTCGATTACTGCTTTGTAAGCGGGGATTCCCGAAGATATTGCTTCTTCTGAAGCTTTTTTCACGCCTTCAATGTCGAGGTTAACAATTGCGTCTCTTAACTTACCTAATATTTCTTTTTCGCTCGGCATTTTATTCAACCATCCACTTTTTCCCAATTTACCTACAAGCTTGCTTAATTGCTTTTCCATTGATTAAACTTATTTTAGGGTTTTATGGCTATTTTAACGCATTCGCCTTTACTCATTTTAATCAAGGCGTCTTCAACCTCTGAAAGCGGCATCTCCTCCGTAATAAGAGGTTTACCCATAAACCTTCCGTTTGAAATAAGCTTAAAGGCTTTAAGTACAGAAACAGGCGTGTGGTGAAAGATGCCCTTAACTGTCAAATCCTCGTAATGTATCCTCTCCGTGTCCAACGATATTTTCGCGCCTGAGGGGCATCCTCCAAAAAACAGCGTCGTCCCAGCTTTTCGAGTCATCTGAAAGGCAAGCTCCCAAGTTTGTGGTAGACCAACAGCTTCAATAACCTTGTCTGCACCCAGTCCACCTGTGATTTCTTTAACACGGCTCAACTGATCCTCCTTTGAAGCGTCAATTACTACGTCAGCGCCCAGTTTACTAGCAATTTTGAGGCGTTCAGCCTGAAGGTCCGTAACGATAACTTTTGAGGCTCCCTCGAGTTTAGCCAGTTGAAGATGAATTAAGCCTATTGGTCCACTTCCCAAAATTAGAACTGTATCGCCTAAGCCAATATTTGCAGCATCAATTCCGTTTATTGCGCAAGCTAAAGGCTCAAGCAGCGCAGCTTCTTCAAAAGAAACGTTTTTGGGCATAACGTAAGTGTTTTGCCTAACGATTGGAGCAGGAACCCGAATGTACTCAGCATAAGCGCCATCTACACTGAATCCAATAAGAGTATCCAACAGGTGCTCGCAGAGGTTAGGTTTACCAGTTTTGCAGAAAAAACAGCTATTGCAGGGTGCTGAATTTGCGACAGCAACACGGTCTCCGATTCCAAATTTATTTGCCACCTTTTGCCCTGTTTCTTCCACGGTTCCAGAAAATTCGTGGCCCATAATAATTGGGGGAATAACTTTAGGATGACCGCGTTTATACATTTTTACGTCTGTTCCACAGGTCAAAGCAACTTTCACTTTGACCAAAATCTCCTCTGAGCCAATCTGAGGAATGTCAACATCTTCAATTCTAATTTTTCCCGGCGCATGAAACCTCGCAGCCTTCATTGTTCCATACAAGCAATCACCTTCTTCAATCAATGTGAGATGAGCCTTATTAATTTAGAACCATTAAACCTTTTGCAAGACAAAATTTGAATGGTCACCGCCAAAAAGTCCACTCCTTCTTTGAGTATTTCTCCTCGTAAAGCTCTTCTGCCAGTCTTCTTTCCGCTTCGCTGAGGTCGTCTTCTACAAGACGTATAGAAAATGAACGTTCGAACCCTTGTCTAAGAGCCTTCCTTACCGTTTCTATGGGCGTCTGAGTTTTGAGTTCATCCGACAAGTTAGTCACAGGGCTTCTTTTGCTCATCACCCCTTTAATTGTTCCATAATAGTTTGGAACATTAAGCACCTCATTTAGTGAGTTTAAATTTGTGTTTACCAAAAGGGTTCCATGTTGTAAAATCACGTTTTTCCTTCTCGCCTGAGCGTTTCCAGAAACTTTCTTATTGTTAATTAAAATGTTGCTTGGAGGCTTAAAAATTGGATCTACACCTAAAATTTTTAACGACGTAATAATCCCTTTACACAGTATTTTTAACGATTGCTCAACATCAAGCCCACTAATTAAAGGATGGCTGTGGCTAATTACCACAGTATAGTTGAGGGTTCCAAGGTCTTGGTAAACTGTTCCTCCTCCGCTGAACCTTCGAACAACTTCTATTTTTTCCCTTTTACAAACGTCGAGATTAACCTCAGCCCTTACGGTCTGCGAGTACCCAACAATAGTTGTCTTTTTGTTTCTCCAAAAGCGTACCGTGGTAGGAGTGTCGTTCACGATTTTATTAACGAAGATAGCTTCCTCGATAGATAAGTTCTTAGCAGCTTCGAATATTCCTTGGTCGTCTATGAGCCTCCATTTTTCCATAGTGTTACTCAAACCCAAACATTGTTTTCGTGTTGCAATAACACAATTTTGGTTTGTTGCATCTTCCGCAACATTCAATTACAATCTTCATTGTATAGAGGCACATGATTCTTTTCTATTCTTTATTCTTAAATTCTCAAACTTCATTATTTGTTTTCTGAAGGAAAACGAAATGAAAGCAGTTATGAAAACAGGACGTGGATCAGGAAATGTTGAACTGAGAGACATCGAGGTTCCAAAGATTAAGCCAGATGAGGTGCTGGTTGAAGTCAAATTCACGGGAATCTGTGGAACGGACATACACATTTACCACGATTTGGCCTTTTATACTCCCCCAGTCGTCTTAGGACACGAGTACTCCGGCGTCATAGTCGAAAAAGGTTCAGATGTAGACGGCTTCAAAATAGGAGACTTTGTGACGTCCCCTGCGACTATCCCGTGTGGACAATGCCTAATGTGCAGAACTAACCGAGCCAACCGATGTCTCGGAGAAGAAAAAAGAATTCTCGGTGCCCACAAAGCCAATGGAACCTTTGCAAAATATGTTGCTGTACCAAAAATGATTCTTCACAAAATACCAAAAAACCTTTCTTTGGAAGAGGCTTCTGTCGCTGAGCTAGTCGCATGCGTTGTCCGCGCCGTGTTTGAACGAGTTGGCGTTGAACCTGGAGACATAGTCGCGGTGTTAGGACCAGGCCCAATGGGTCTCATAACAGTTCAAGTAGCCCGAGTTGCTGGAGCAAAAGACATAATTCTTACAGGAGTAAGCGCAGACAAGGAGAGGTTCAGCGTCGCCAAAGAGTTCGGGGCTGACTTGATAATCGACGTTGAGAAGGAAAACCCCGTTGAGGTTGTGAAAAACCTTACCGAAGGGTTAGGTGCTGATGTTGTGTTTGAGGCAAGCGGCTCTTCTGCTGCTCGAAAACAGGCTTTTGAGATGGTTAGGAGATGTGGAAAAGTGGGCTTGTTAGGTCTTACTGGAAAGCCAACTGACATCAATCTGGACTCTGTTGTTGAGGGAGAACTTGACGTGAAAGGTTCATGGGGGACAGTGTGGACAAGCTGGAAACGAACCTTGAACCTTCTCAGCTCAGGCTTAATACGAATCTCGCCGCTGATCTCTGCTAAGTTGCCACTTGAAAAATGGCAGGATGGATTCAAACTTATGGAAGAACGAAAAGCTTTGAAGGTACTTTTAATCCCCTCATAAACAGACATTTAGTCTATAGAAAAACCTAATTAAAACACGGAAAGCCAATAATTCAGATGGCCAAATATTTTTGTTCACAAAATTTCGGTTGCGTCCACTAATCGGTTAACTTTTTGGACTGTGACTGGGTCCTCTCCTATGTTATCGACATACAAGAAGGAGGTGGAACTCAATCATATCAGTCCGAAGCGAGATAGAGGTATGCGGAGATATAAGGCTTGCATGCCTGTCTAGGGACCTGGATGAAGCTAACGTGAACAAAGAGATTCTGAAGGCGGTTGTCGTAGGGCTCAAGACCAGTTAATCGCTGAGTTATGCGGCGGGAAATACGCTAGGAATAGGGATGCCAAGTTCGAGAGGGCAGGAACCGACGACAGAACCTTCATAACCAGACACGGCACGATAGAGTTCAAGCTGGCCAAGGTAAGGTCCGTGGAGAACGGCTCCATACTAAGACCATTCCTCTTAGACATAGGAGTGGAACCCAGAAAAAGAGTTGTTGAAGACTTGGACTTCGAATGCGCAGAGACAGCGACCTACCTCACGTACAGAGACACAAAAACAGTCATAGAAAACCTAACGAAGGCAAAGGTCTCCAAACACAGAATACACTCCAGCGTCCAGAAGATAGGCTCTTTCATAGACAGGGAACGCAGAAAAACAGCAACCGGGAAGGTAGACCTATTGTATGCGGACGGAACCAAAGCCCACGGCACAGACGGAAAGAAGAACGAAATAAACGTCATGGTAGGAAAAAACAGTAAAACAGGCGAGAAAAATCTGCTGGGACTCACAGTAAACAAGAAATGGAAAGAAACAGCGGAACAGTTCAACGGCAAGGCAGAAGCCCTGATATCAGACGCAGACAGGGAACTGAGAAATGCGCTCATAGACAAAGCCCTCAACTACCAGCAGTGCGTAAGACATTCAGTCGAAGACGTAGGCTACTCACTATGGAAGGCAGGCCTACCACCACAAGACAGAAAGGAGATCCGCACAAGACTCAAAATCATACTGAACGCCTGCAGAAACTCAGCCATCAAACACCTCAAAGACCAGAACATGGAAAGGCTCCAGTGGAGAATAAACAAGACGCTAGCAGACCTCAAACAACTAGCCAAAGAACTCCTGGAAGACGGCTTAACCACAACAGCGAAGTTCATACGGAACTCAGCAAACTACATGATAACCTTTGCAAGACGCCATCAAACAAATAGTCATCCCCTACACAAACAACCTCATAGAACGCTTAATGGGAGAGATAGCGAAGAGAATCAAAAATAAGTGGATGCACTGGAGCACAACCGGACTAGAAAACCTACTCAACATACTCCTCACCAGATACTGCAACAAAGAACGCTACAACAAACTGAAGCAAAAATACTTAAGCCGAGAACACGCATTCATTCACATAAAGGTAACGTAGGAGAGAAAGTTAACCGATTAACAGGCGGCACCAAGAATTTACTCACACTTATATTTAATCTGCAAAGTCATATTAATTGTGAGTGCTGTAGCATGAAGATTCTGATCCGTGATAGTGATTCGAAAAATGGAAGTTCGCAGAAACTATCAGAGCAAAAGCCGAGTCAGAGTTACAGAAACTTCTCGTTGAATCCCCCTCTCTTCTCACAATTGATGAAATCCGAGAAGGTGTTGCACCTCTGGTATTCGCTGTCAGCGAATTTGGTCTACCTGGATCTGGCTCAACAGACGTTTTAGCTTTCAGCTCTAAAGGCGACATCGCAATAGTTGAATGCAAACTTGCCTCTAACCCTGAAATCAAGCGCAAGGTAATTGGACAAATCATGGAATATGCCGCATATCTGTGGCAAATTAACTATGAACAAATCGACAACCGGATTAAACAACTAAAGGGCAAGAGTTTGGCAGAGTCTGTTGCAGAATCCATAGCTGGTGAGTGGGATGAAGAGCTCTTTAGAGATGGCGTTAGAGAAACGTTGGAGAATGGTTCATTTGTCTTAATAATAGTAGTGGATGAAATCAATGAAGAACTAAGGCGAATAGTCAGATACCTAAATGAATGTAGCAAGTCAGCTTTCTCTCTGCATGCGTTGGAGATGAACAGATTTCAAGCAGACAAGACTGAAGTCTTAGTGCCTTACTTGTATGGCGCCTCAACCAAACCCGCAACCAGCCAAAGAGGGCAATGGTCAGAGGAAGAATTCTTCAAAGCTCTTGAAGAGAATAACAAACAAGAAATTGTTGCGATCGTGAAAGACCTGTACAAGTGGAGTGCTAACACTGCGGACAGAATATGGTTTGGAACTGGCAAGGAGACAGGATCTTTCACTTTCCACTATCTGAAAGAAGGAAAGACAATATCCATATTTTCGATATACACAGACGGCAGGCTCATATTGAACTACGGCTGGTTAGTCAAGCCGTTGCAAAAAGAGACATTAGAAGGGTTTCACAAGACGATACATGAAATACCAACATTTCGGCACATTCCTAATACTTTTGCCAACAAATGGTCTTCTGTGAAAATAGACGCACTCAAAGATCCTCAATACTTAGCAAAGTTCAAAGATGCAGTTCTCTGGGTAAAAACGCAGATCAAGCCACAATCATGAGAGCAACATGAAGAGCGGAGCAGGAATCGCCACAAAATCTTCACTTAACCGAGTTTCCTTGCCTCTGTAGACCAATATTCCTCTGGTCCCTAACTGTTCACTTATTCCCACCAGCTTCTTTACATGATCACTATCGACTTCCTCACCAGAATAAACCTCTATAGGAACAAGCTTCCCCTTGATATCTACCAAAAAATCTATTTCCCTACCAGGCTGCGGCTTATAATAGAACATCTTTCTCTTCAACAACCTCAAATCCTGAATCACTTCCAAAGAGAACACCATATGAGCAACATTACTGGCCACAACCATTTCCGTCATAACCCCTTTCCAACGATCTGACATATTCAAGACCATAGAATAAGCGTCCCTATTCCCTGCGCTCATCGCCTTAAAAGCATAGAACATCAACGGATCCCAGAAATAGAATTTCCTTGGAGTTTTCACCGGCGACCTTCGCCTACCAAACTCCTTCAGCTTTGCAACTTCAAGAAGCACAAACGCATCCACAAGATAGTCCAGATATTGTTTAACCGTATTATGCGAAATACCAAGCTTAAGCGCTAAGCTATTGGCACTCGTTTCCTTTATCGGAACCGTCTCATATAACCCACCAGGAGACTCGAGCAATTCCCACAAGACATTGTAAAGCGTGTCTTCGTTCAGACGCCATTTCACAGCATCTTTGACCGCAAGATCGACAAACTCTGAATAAACACTCGGATCAATTCTTCCTAACGCAAGTTGTTGCCGAATCGCCAGCGGAAAACCACCCGTTAGAAGATAGTTCTCAAAATAGGCATACAACTCATCAAGATAAGCCTCAGCCATCTCCAACGCTGCTGGCATTTTGCCACTTGGTTTCGCAAGCTCCATAAAAGCTTCAAGTCTTTTCTGAACCTCCAAAAACCTCTCATTAGTAAAGAAATCCCTGAGAGCGCGTCTTCCAGCCAGTTGTTCCTTATAGTATGCATATTCAGCAAACTTCATCGGAAAGAGCAACTTGTCGTTGCTACCTTCCAACATTACTCCCTTTCTCAACCCAAGAACCTCAGCCCCTTTCTTAACATCTAAACTGTGACTACCCGTAATCAACAACTTTACTCTGTTCTTTGTCAGAAGACCAGCATCAAAAAGGTCCTTCACAGTCACCTGCCAATTCCGCAAACTACTAACTTCATCCAGAAAAACGTAAGCGCTTCCAGGATAGTCTCTTCTTCTGGCAAGAAAATCGCGAATTATGTTTGCTAAGCCTTCAACGCCGCCCAAGCCAGCTCTATCGCATCGAATATAAACCACCTTGAGTGGATTGGCTTCATTTGGGTGAGAAAGAGAATAAAGCAGAAGCTCTCGTAACAAAAGCTTGACAAGTGTAGTCTTTCCAACCCGCCTCGGTCCCCTTATGCTTACCAGAACATAACCTTCTGCTGTATCAAACAGAATATTCTTTCTCAAGAGAAACAGAAGCCTCGGCATCCATATCTCTTCAATCCTCAAGGCTGCACCTGGTCTTCTCTGTTGACCAAGCTCAGGATCTCGCTCTCCCATCTCCTCAGTCAAAGGCACTCTGAGCAAGCTTTCCATCTCTTCTGGCGGCGTCTTTTCATCAATAGTTTTCACCAATCCCTGTAGGAAACTAAGAAAATCAGGTCTCCACCACCAATTATCTTCAACAAGAGCAGATATTGACAAGTTTACCATCCAATCTTGTCAGTGAGTTGACAAGATATAAACTTTTTCCTACAATGACGCCGTTTGCAGTGGAAACAATAAGACACCCATAAATCAAACAGAAAAAAGGGGGTATGCGGGGAAATCTCGTTCTGAGTAAAAATAGGCTACCCCGGCTGTTTTTTATGGAGTTTTTCTTGACCTCGACTGGGTTAGTAAGGTTTTTGATGGTTATTTACGTTTTCGGAAGAGTTTGCCACCGTCGTTGTATTTGCCTGTGATGTATTCAAAGCCGGCGACGTAGACCAAAAACTGGGTCACTTAAGAAACGTTTTCGAACAAATAACACAAATAGAGGAACAAAGCCAACAATGACCAAAAATAAAAAAGAAATACCGCTGTGAAATATGCGGTCGAGAAATAAGCAAAGAAGAACATGAAACCTACAACGGTTTATGCGAAGAATGCCACGAAACAGAAATAGACGAACTCGAATACGAAGACGACTATGGTTGACTTACGGGATACACATGACTGAAACAGAAAACAATAAAAAAACAAAAAAGAAGAAAAAGCACTGCGAAAACTGCGGCGCAGAACTTGGTGAAGACCAAGTCTACGAACTCGACGGAATGACCCTTTGCTGGGACTGCTACAACGAAGAAGAAGACTTACATGCAATAGAAGAAGAATGGATAGAATAGCTACCTCAAGTTTCTTAGACACCAAAAGATCGGATAGGCGCTTTTTGATGTCTTAGCTTTCTTATAACTTCGCAAAAGAAGAGTTGGAAATCTGTTAAGATTAGATGGCTAATAATAAAGTGGTTCCTCGTTTACATGTTCTTCGATTTCTTCTAAGAACTCGCTTTTGGCTGGTTCCCAAGTGTAAATGAACAAGTCTTCCTTTGCTCTGGTCATCGCAACATAAAACAATCTCCGTTCTTCTTGTTTATGGTCAAACGGAGGATAATTCTCCCTCGCCGGCGCAAGAATGGAAGGATCTTCAATCTCGCATGGAAAACCATAAGCCCCACAAACCACATCCAACAAGAAAACAGCTTTTGCTTGCAATCCCTTGCTCTTGTGAACCGTCATCACTCTGATTTGATTTTCTTTCGCATGCTCTTTATCAAACGCCACGCTTAACCTCATCTCTTTAGCCTTCTCAACAAAAAGCTCAACAACACGAGGGAACTTGTACCTGCAAAGCACAAGAATATCATTAGCCGCACAACCATTGTCCAAACAACTCTTAATACGATTCAGGCAATCTTCTGCAGTCTGCTCATGATACCGCGACTCAAAATCCTTTTTATGAGTCGACCTCAAAACCTTAATCTCCCTAACCTCATTCCTACACGAAACCGTAGCTTTCGGAATCTGACTGGCTCCATTATTCTTTATTATGCTTGCTCCTGCATCAACAATCGACTTCACACTGCGATAATTCGTAGAAATCTTGGTCACAGCAGGGTTCTCAAAGTACTTGTCAAAATTAATAGACCTTAAGCGTAATTAATACTTATGGAGATTCTTGCTATTTCTAAGTGCCTTCTATCACAATTCTTACATTTCTTGCGAAGTTTTCTGAACGATTTTTGAATTTTTCGCATCGTTTCTGAATGTGT
>JAGTQS010000018.1:0-513 GCA_018397055.1 Candidatus Bathyarchaeota archaeon
GTTGCTGCCCTCCAGAAAGATCCATGGCTGACGAATTTAGCCTGTCAGAGACTTCATGCCACAGAGCGGCTTTCTTCAGGTTTTCCTCAACAATCTTATCTAAAATTTCTTTTTTATGGACTCCGTGTATCCTCGGACCATACGCCACGTTATCATAGATTGATTTTGGAAACGGGTTTGGCTTCTGGAAAATCATTCCAACTTTTTTCCTAAGCGCAACCACATCGTAGTTGTTGCCGTAAATGTTCTCTCCGTCGAGTAACACTTGACCTGCTATTTTGACATTAGAAACCAGATCGTTCATGCGGTTAAAGCTCTTGATTAATGTCGACTTTCCACACCCTGAAGGACCAATAATGGCCGTAACTTTGTTAGCAAATATTTCCATTGATATGTTCTTTATAGCATCAACACCTCCGAATGAAACGCTAAGATCTCTTGCCTCAATTTTCACCGGCATATCACCAATTTTTCCTCCTCCGATGTCTAGTTCGGATAACGATCGCCCTTCAT
>JAGTQS010000018.1:525-12628 GCA_018397055.1 Candidatus Bathyarchaeota archaeon
ACTAAGCCCAAAAGAACCAAGACCGAACCGTAAGTCAAAGGTTGGACAAGATAAATCATAGGATGCTGAGTCGCCATGTAATAAATGTGACTAGCAAGCGCCATGGTGCCATCCATTATCGACCTTGGCAATGAAGGGCGAAAGAAAAACACAGCGGTTAATATAATTGGCGCAGTCTCACCCGCAGCTCTCGCTACGGTTAATATTGCACCTGTAAGAATGCCAGGTAACGCATATGGTAGAACCATATGCCTTATTGTTTGCCACTTAGTTGCTCCAAGCGCCAGTGATCCTTCACGAAAAGATTTTGGGACTCCTAATAAAGCCTCTCGAGAGGCAGATACTATCGTCGGTAAGATCATGATAAACAAGGTTAAAGATCCTGAAAGAATCGATGTGCCAAAATTAAGGAAAACAACGAAGATTCCGAAACCAAACAGTCCATACACGATAGATGGAACTCCAGCAAGGTTAGTTATAGCAGAATTTATTATCCGCACAAGTTTTCCATCACGTGCATATTCCACAAGGTAAATAGCGGACGCAACGCCAACAGGAAGTCCAAATACGATTGCTCCTAAAGTTAAATAAACTGTCCCAACTATAGCTGGAAAGATTCCTCCCTCTGTCATCCCCCTTTTCGGCATGTCCGTTAAGAAGGTCCAGCTAACGACTCCTAGCCCGTTAGATATGAACGTCCATATCATAACAAAGAGGAACAAAATCATTAGTGTGGAGGTCATCCTAAAAATCTGAAAGAAAATAGTTTGTTTTATGAGCTTCTTGTTCATCGACCTGTCCTCCTGTACCGTCTCATGATAACTCCTGCCATGTAGTTGAAGACGAAGGTTATCAGGAACAGTAAAAGCGCAACCGCAAATAGCGCATGATAATGTAGGCTTCCGAAAGCAACCTCAGGGGTTTCAATAACAATTGTAGCAGTCATAGTGCGAACAGAATCTAGAATATTAAAGTTTACTACAGCAGCGTTTCCCGTGGCCATCAAAACCCCCATCGTTTCTCCAACAGCTCTGCCAAAGCCAAGAAGTATTGCAGCTAATATTCCAGGCGCAGCTGAAGGTACTGTGACGTTTTTTATTGTTTCCCATTTTGAGGCGCCCAGCGCCATTGACCCTTCTCGACATTCTTTAGGCACAGAAGATATAGCGTCCTCTGCAAGGCTAACAATTGTCGGTATAACCATAATTGCAAGTATCAGGCCACCGTTTAGGGCGTTCAGTCTTGAGTTTGTGCCTGTTAATTGTTGAATCCACGTTGCTAAGGTGACTAATGCAAAAAAGCCATACACCACAGAAGGAACACCGGCAAGCAGTTCAACAAGGGGCTTCAAGATCTCCTTTTCTATTGGATTAGCAATTTCTGCAATATACACGGCGATCGCTACTCCCAGAGGAACCGATATTGCCATGGCTATGGACGTGACGACCGCTGTGCCATAAACCAGTGGCACGGTTCCGAACTCAGCTTTTACAAGAGAAGTAGGTTGCCAAGTTTGGCCGAATAAAAAATCGAGAATCGAGATTTTGCGAAAGCAGAGTATACCCTGACTAAGTAACAAGATAAAAATTAGAGTTACGACTATGATTGAAAATATTGAACTGGCGAAAAGAAACTTTTCAATCAAAAATTCCTTCAAATTGTGAATCCTCATTTTTCTCGACCTCCTGTTTCTTCAGCTTTCATTTCAGTTGGTTGCTTACAAAAAAATGGAGTGCTTGCATATTATTTCCTCCGTGTCTCGTTTATTTGTCAACCTTGATGTACGAAATGTAGCCAACTTCTTCGAGTATTTGCTGACCTTCAGGGCCTAGTATAAAAGCCACATAGTCGGCGAGAGTTCCCGTTGGAACTCCGTTTGTGTATATGTACAATTTTCGTGCGATTGGATATGTTCCACTCTTTATGTTTTCAACAGAAGGCTCGTAAGCTGTAGCATCGGCAGCAGACTTTATCCTGACGATTTTGACGTTAACGCCTTTTTTTGTGTAAGCTACTCCTACATAGCCTATGCCGTTTACGTCTCCCATTACTGAGTTAACAATCTCAGCGTTGCCTGCGAGCTCCCTATTGTCTGCTCTAAAGTTCTTGTTGTGCAAGACGTGCTCTCTAAAAAAGTCATACGTTCCAGAGGTGCTCTGTCTACCATATGTTATGATGGTTGCGTCGTTGCCTCCGACCTGTTTCCAGTTAGTGTAAGTGCCGTTGTATATTTTCTCCAGCTGTTCCATCGTCATCTCTGTTATCGGGTTACCTTTATTGACAACGATAGCAATACCGTCAAGACCTACAACCCATTCCACAGGGTTTACGCCATTTGACTTAGCTGTCTGTATCTCAGAACTCTTGATTTCTCTTGAAGCATCAGCTATGTCTGTAGTCTTTTGAGCTAAAGCGGAGAATCCTACTCCGGAGCCGCCGCCGGCAACCGAGATTGACACTGCTGAGTGTTTATTCATGTATTCCTCGGCCCACCGTTGGGCCACTATCAAAAGAGTATCTGAACCTTTCTGTACTATGTTACCCCTTGGAATTTCTGTACTAATAGAATCTATCTGATTTTGTAGATCCTTAATCTTACCTGATGATACCTGTGTTTCAACTAGATAACCTATTACAGCTCCTGCTAATAGACCAATTATCAAGTAGATTGCTACGTTTCTGTACGACGATCTCATATTATTTCTCTCCTTTTCTAACTATAGAGAACAAGAGGCGTTACATATATGTTGCCGACATAAACTATATAAGTGGTACTTATCTATTTATCCTCTATAAATACATCATTAGTCTATGATGTGATATTTATGGAGCTGCAAGCGGAGATTAGAAAGGTCCAGATTACAGGTGGTTCTACATACGTTGTTTCGCTTCCTAAGAAGTGGATAGAAACCGTCAATCTGAAACCAAAAGATCAAATTGCTTTGGTGCCTCAGCCTGACATGTCATTACTACTGATTCCACGCAATGAACTGAGACTCAAGGAAGTTAAGGAATCACTTTTTGACGCCTCTCAAATCGGCCGGCCAGAGGCAATTGTAACTGAGTTTATTGCGCATTATCTTGTTGGTTATGACATAATCAGGGTAAAGCTAAGAGACGCTAAGATTAGAAGTTTTCTCAGGAATGCCATTCATCAGAAACTGATTGGAACTGAGATAATTGAGGAGACAGAAAACGAGATTACTGCTCAATGTCTTCTAGGAAGCGTGGATCTTCCTTTGGATAGAGCCTTAAGGCGTATGCACATACTTACGGTTTTTATGCTTAGGGACACTATCAAAGCCTTAAGCACCAATGACAAAGAATTGGCTAAGGAAATCATTTTCAGAGACGACGAAGTGGATAGGCTTTATCTTTTTATAGTTCGACAGCTGAAGGCAACCGTAGAAAACAGGCTTCTTGTTGAAGAGATTGGTTTGACGCATCCTAGAGATTGCCTAGGATACCGCCTGATAGTTAAAAGTATAGAAAGAAGCGCTGATCATGCTGCAAGAATAGCAAAGATTTCATCAACGCTTGAAACTCCGCTAGAAGAGAAAACAATCGAAAGTCTTGCTTCTATGAGTAGAATTGCAGCTGAAATCCAAGAAGCCTCGGTAAAAACGCTCTATAAGTATGATGCGCAGCTAGCTCATGAAACAATAGTAAAAATAAAAGACGTGGCTAATCTTGAAGAGGAAATAATCGGAAAACTTCTAAAGCTAAAAACCAATACAAAGACAATTATCGACATACGGTTGATTCTTGAAAGCATAAGAAGAATCGCTGAATACGGAACAGACATATCTGAAATTGCAATAAACCTACACGTAAAAACACCATCTTGACGGAACTGGTTCATTTTAGGTGAACACTGAATGTGCATATTTCGGGTGAGAAGCCCATTTAAAGTGAAATCCTTAAAGAGATTCAATGAAAAGAGGAATAGGAAAATGAGAAAGGAGCACAAAATGCTAATAGGTGCTTTGGCTATGCTGCTTGTTACAATGCCATTGATCGTCGGAGTCGTGGCTACAGAAGATTAGTCTAACCCCTATGGCAACAAGATACAACAATGGATTACGTTACGAATGCAACAAACGAAGTCGTGGATTGAATAGTTCTTTAAAGGTGCAGAACATACTGCAATCACGGTAACCGTAACTGCCCGATCTAACAACATACTGATAGTAACGGACTAAAGTGGTAACAGGATTAACATAGTTCTTCCGAGACGCTGAACATTGACCAACGGAGTTTCCGCTCAACGACATTGATCAATACCTATCTGGCGAAGTAACTGTAAAAACACTAAGTAGAACAGCAACAAACGATAAAGGAGTAACGGTCACTATGCTCATCGCCCGCGAGATTACAGCGGACGGCAAGACTCTGCATGCCGTCCTATCCTACAACATAAACGGCTAGACCAAATGCACACATACTTCATCATCACCCAAATCCCCTTCTTTCAGTTAATGTATACAATCATAAGGAAAGGCGAGTTTACAATATGGAACAAATGTTTAGGACCGATCTAAGTGAAACAGAAAGAGACGGTCAGTTCAGTTGCCCAGTCTGTGAAATAACAATCTCGCCAGATGACTTTTCAGATCTGACCCATAACATTCTGAACGTTAAGACGAAAGTTGATAAAAGAATGGAAGAAGCAATTATTCAATGCAGAACTTGTGGAAGCATAATATGCCTTAGCGGATTTGGTTTTCTTGAAGATTTAAGCTGCACACAATATCTCGGCATAAGGGAATACCTGAGTCTTCGAGTAGATCTTAGACAACACAACAGCTGCAACAACGTGACAGTAGCAAAAAGAGTAGGGAGGAGGTGAAATAAACCAGGTTTAAGCTAATCCCGCTACATTATTCGCGATCCAAGTAAACCTGCTGGCGGAAACATTATGGCTCACGCTTGCGCACACAGCATATTTTTATGCATGGAAGGCTAGTGAGCGAGAATAGCAAGAGTTATCGATAGCCCACACTTACCAGAGTATGCAGAGAGGTTCATAATAGCAGAGAAGGGCATCAAGGATCTTCCTGAGAAGGACTCGGGCAATGAAGAAGAGCCGGACTTCTAATAGCAAGCCTAAAGCGATCAACCTTCCCCGAGAGCGTAATGGGACCTGAGCTGACCGTTAATCTACCACTTCTACTACTTCGTTTATTCTTATGCATAACGTTCCGCGCATTCTGTAGAGGTCTGCGTCTGCCTTGAACCTTGAGTTCTTCTTTATCAAGGCTTTAGGCCCGTTGTATTCTTCAGGCGTGAGACGGGCTCTCCACTTATCGTTAACTAAGACGACTGCGATGTTCGGATATATCTTCTCTACTGTCACTTCGTACACCTTCTGTCTAGACGCCTTTGCAGCTGAGGCGGCGACGTAACGGCTTTGACCAAGCTCCATAACAAGTCCATCCTTAACCATCTTTCTAATCGCCGCTTTCAAAACCTGCAGCGACACGCCCTCATACTCCATGTCAGCGGCGATTTGCTCCATATCCGCTCCGGAACCCCCTCTCTCTAAAAGCTTCATATATAGGATTCGTGAGGTACGTTCAACCCTATTGTTAAACTCCTTGATGGTTTCTACCTCAGCCTTCACGACTTCCGGTTCGGCTTGAATTTGTCTTGCCTCTTCCTCCAGCATTTTTATCTCAATTTGTGTCAAAGGGTTTGGAGCTGGCTTCAAACTTTTTCTAACAAATGGCTGAAGGCTCAAGTTTATGTTCTCAGCTATTTTTCTCATTATTTCAGTTTTTCTTCTGCTAGCGTACAGGTAAATCATGTCGAAGCTTTCGTTTGCCGCTAGGATTGTGACTTTTCCTGGGGCTTTTCTCCCTGTCCTGCCGCGTCTCTGAATATACCTTATCTCGCTTGGTATAGGCTCGTAGAATATGACATGATCAACTGCTGGAATGTCTAAGCCTTCCTCAGCTATTGAGGTTGCCACCAAAACGTTCAGTTCGCCGCCTTCGAGCATCCTTATCCTTTCAGCCTGTTCCTCCTGAGTCAAGCCTTTATCCATCAGCCTGGAGGCTTGACCTACGAACCTGTCAGCCTTCACGCCGGAAACCACATCTAGCTCCTCAACCAGATGGCTTGCTGTGTCCCTGTACTGTGTGAAGACAAGCATTCTTGATGAAGGTTTCTCTTCAAGCTGTTCCTTCACTAATTGTTTCAATAGTTCAGCCTTCGGATGTTCAGTTGAGCTGTTTTCAACTAAGGTCTTCAGTTTCCAATATTCTGGGTCGCTTACGAGTATGGCGTGGCTGCGCTTCTCCCTCTTCTCTAATTCAACCTTGTTTAGGAAAGCCCTCAACGTATGGAGTCCTTGAGTCTCCAACAATTCCTGCATGTGAAACAATGTTAGGGCTATTGACTGGTTTACTATGGCTGTAAAAATTTTGCCTCTTTCTTCCTCTATGCTTTCTTCAAGCATGAACCTGAGTTCGTTTCCAGCCTCTATCAGGCTTTTTCTGCTGACATATTCTAGCCTGCGTTTGATTATGCCCTTATTGCAGAGCCATTTGATTCTATTGTCGAGCATCGCCCTGATCTGAGATCTACAATCCAAGTATTCTTTAGGCAGGTTAACCCGTTTCCACTCAACCTCAATAGACTGAATGTAAGGCTTGACGTCTGGGTCTTCTTCGCTTCTGTACTCGACTCCTTCAATGTACAGGTTTCTGCAAACCTCTAACACTCTTTCCAAGTTTGAGCCGGGAGAAGCCGTCATGCCCAATATAAGCGGATAACGGGCTTGAAAAACGTAGAGCTGCGCAATCTCAGTGTATGCATATTCTTTGACGGCTCTGTGGCACTCGTCAAAGACAACTAACCCATATTTTTCTAGTGAAAGCCTATTTTCCATGAGGTCATTTCTGACCACTTGAGGCGTAGAAAAAACGATTCTAGCCTCGCCTTCCCAGACTAAGCGTCTGTGTTCTGGAGGTGTCTTCCCTGTTAAGAGACCAATGTCCTTCTCACGCAGCTTAAGAAGCCGCAAGAAACTGTTCCTGTGCTGCGAAACGAGGGGTCTGGTGGGCGCCATAACTAAGACTTTAGAATCTCTGTAGTTGTAAAGCACGTTTGCAGCCACAATCGCTGAAATAACGGTTTTTCCCAGCGCAGTCGGCAGGATAACCAGCGTGTTTCTCTCTGAGGCTGCTTCCGCTATACGTTTCTGGTAGAGCCTAAACTCTACGGTTTCAGGCCAAATTAAGGGATGTCCCAAATATTTTGAGCCGTACGCTTCCAGCATAGCCGCTACAGCTCTATAAACCCTTCTTCTCCCTTCCTACCCTTTCCAACCTTAACTTCGGGGTTAATCTTGTCGATCATGCTGAGCAGCTTAGGCAGCTTCTCGTCCTGAAACATCTTCTTGAACTCTTCAAGTTCAGCGCTTGACCTCAAGACTATGCCTCTTCGCTTCTTAGGGTTGCCAGTCTCGTCGATAGGGTTAAGTTCGGCAACCAACCGTGCTGGAGAGGCCCTGTAGGGTGGAAGCTTCAGCACAAAGACGCCTGGAATACTCGTTCTCGTTCTGGACCAGTCTTTCCCAGTCTTAAGGAAATCCGCAAGCTTCTCCTCAGACAAAACGGTTATCACCAACTAGATATCAAATTTAGAGAAAGTTAAAACTTTCTATAATTCTTTTCTCACATTTCCCTTAAAATCAACAAAGAGAGCTAACCCTACGAATAGCCAAAGTTCCCAAGAGCCTTTTTATCGTTTACAAATTTATATAGTTACCCTGCTGAGTCTTAGAAGGGCAAACGCCATACAAACCCGCAATAAAAAGAAATCTTCCTAACCAACGGCAACTGACAACGGTACAAATCTGAGAACCCAAATCTTCCCAGAGACGCAGTCACCGAAGCGAAGAAGGTGCCCCACTGCCGCGACCCAGAGTACGGCTTCGTTACCTACAAATGTCCACAATGTGGAGACGTTAAGAAGGTTCCACTTGCCCGTCAAAGCCGCATCTGCACCAGCTGCGTGAAGAAATATGCCGACTAGCGAGCTGATAAGCTGGCTTAAACCCTATTCAGCTTATCCCACAAGCACATGGTCTATGAGAATGTTTTTCTTAACATACTCGTAGCGTTGCCCTTTGAACTCGCCATGTTGCGGAATGCAGTCGAAAAAGAAGCCTATGCTAACGCTTCTTGCTTTGCCAGTTTTAATGTCTTCAAGATATTGGGGAGCGCAACGGTTTTTGAAAAACACAAGTTCAGCTTTTATGCGGTCTTTTTCAAACTTGGCGTTTCGCACTGTTCCGCGAATCAATTGAGGCTTGAAAAGGATTATTTCTGGCAGATGCTCCTCAACAACCCAAGCATTCAAAGCCGTATAAGCAGCCTTCTCAACTTCAGAGGCAGGCTCATAAATTGGCATGCCATCATAATCGTAAACGCCTTCTCGAGTAATCACGTCTGGAACGACAAGCGTTTCTTCATCTTCCTTAATCTGCAGGCTGTAAGCCTCAACACTTTTCAAACCATACTTTCGCATAGGCTATCTGGCTTCTTTTTCGGATTTGAATAGGCGAATCTAAGCAGGTTTAGCCGTGTCAACGAGTTTCTGTAGCCAAACAGTGATTGCTGTAGGTCCTACCAGCGCTGTGTAAACGTCAAAGGTTATGTCAGCCAAATCCAAGCCTTAAGCCGAGAAAGCGCCGATGGCGACTGTTCGCAGAAACTTTTTCCAGTTAAAGGGTTTGTCTTGTGCTTAGTAGCCGAGGAAAGCGTAGATTAGAGCTGCAGCAACTCCTAAAACCGACATTCAACGGGTTCATTTTCTCACAGAAATAGCCAGAGGCAAAAGCGTCTTTTAGGTTCAGCGAACAGACCACCTTCTTAGATCTTATAGGATTCTTAAGATTAGAATAAAGGTTGGGTCATGAAATGGCGACTGATTTAGAATCCAGAATTAAGGTTTTGGAAGAGTGCCTTTCCAAAATGGAAGCTAAAATATTACGTATGGATAAGGAAATCGTGGCTGTTAAACGGTTAGCGTATGAAGCCCTTGACCACGCAGCAATGCTTTAAAGTTTCTCCTAGGAAGCGTCTGTTTACGCATAAGCCTTATGTATTACATTGTATTCTCTACTATTTAGGAATAGCATATGACGGAGAAAAGCGCAGTGGTTACTGTTCGCCTTTCAAAGCGTGATTTGGAAAAGGTTGAAGCCTTAAGGGTTCTCGAGGATGTTGACCGTTCCACGCTGATTAAAGAGTTTATTGAGGATGGACTCCGCAGGAGAGTTGTTGATCTTTATCGGAAAGAGAAGTTGACTGCTGGACGAGCGGCTGAAATATTGGGAATTTCTTTGCGTGAATTTCTTGAAGTCTTGGAAAGAGAAGGCGTTCCAGTCAACTGGGATTCTGAGGGCGTACGTGAATATTTGAAGGCTAAGTATGGAGACTAATCCTTTGCCAGCCGTGGTTTCTGATGCTGGTCCGCCCATCCATTTAGCACAAATAAACAAGCTATACCTCGTTAAGAAGCTTTTCAACCAAGTAATAATTACCTCAAATGTGAAGAGAGAAGCCTACGACGAAGGCGTTAGGCTCGGTCATGCTGACGCTCAGGTTATTGGAAAAGCCATAGAAGAAGGATGGGTTAAGGTTGAAGATTTTCCGAAGCATTTAGCTAAAGCTTCTAAAAAGCTGGCTGAAGGCGAGAACATTTCGCTGGCGGATGCGGAGACGCTTCTGTTTGCGAGGGAAAAAGGCGCAGAAGTTTTGGTCGATGAGAAGGCGGTTTCGAATCTTGCAAGATTGTTTGGGCTTAAGACCTGGAACACTTGGACTGTGCTGTTAGAAAGCCTAAGCATGGGCTATATTGAAGTTTCCCACATAGAAGCAGCCATAAAGGAATTAGGTGAAAAAAGGCATAAACTCAGGAAGGAACAAGCCGAGCAAATATTGGAAGCAGCCAAGCGCTTAGCCTGCAAGCGAAGGGAAAAACGAACAGGCTCAACGCTTTAGTTGATAGTCTTCTATCCAGCTTTAGAAGGTTTGTTTGCCTATGCCGAGTTCTTTGCAGATTTTGTTTACGCTTTTGCCCGCTGCGATTCTTTCGGCTAACAGCCTGTCTACTGGGTTTCCAAATTTTCTTTCCAGTTCTAGTTTTCGTTTTGACGTTGCTGAGCTGATGTTTTGAATGGTTCCGTTGTGAAGTTTACTTAAGCCTAAAAATAGTATAAATTCGCGCCTAGACAATGGTAGCCCGGGAGAGATTCGAACTCTCGTCGGAGGGTCCAAAGCCCTCTATGCTTGTCCACTACACCACCGGGCTTCTGGCGGATTATGAATTTCTTTGTTTCTTGGTAATAACTTTACTGTCTGGTAAAAAAATTAATGTTAAGCATCTAGATTGCTTTTGTATAGAAACTGGTCTAGGACGTTTTTGGCTTTTTCCCGTTTTTTCTGGTGGTCTTTAAGGAACTTTCGGACCTTCTCAGCCAGTTTTGCTTTGTGTTCGCCGCATAGGAGGCATCCTGACCTGCATTTGTCGAATGTTTCTTTGAGTTTCTTGTCGTCTTCCTCGAACAGGTAGTATTCGTAATAGTAAATTGGGCATATCGTTGGGTCTGCTCCGAGGCGTCGCTGTTCCTCAACTGTTGGTTTTCCGCCGGTAAAAGCGTTCTTTATCTTCTTTTCAGCATCCTCAGGTGTGTCTGTGGTGAAGATGCAGGTTTCAGGAAGCGAAGCTGACATTTTTCCTCCTTTCCCAAGTCCTGGAAGGAACTTGCAGTGTATCTGGGCGGGTTTATAGTATCCGAGCTTTGGCGCAATGTCGCGGGCTACACGCCAGTACGGGTCTTGGTCGATGGCGGCTGGGATGAGGCACGGCACATTTTCCCCTGTGAGTTCAGTTTCTAAAAAACATGGAACAGCTTGTATGGCTGGGAAGAAGATTATGCCAATATTTGAGCTATCCGTGAATCCGAAGCTAGCCTTCACTGTTGAAAACGTTATTCGCTTGGCAACTTTCACAGCAATTTTGTACAGTGTTCCAGCAGACTCTACATCCATGATTATCTTTGTTTTTGCTGGGTTAAACCCTGTTGCAATCACATCGAGCGCGTTGTCGTAAGCGAATCTCGTTGGTGTTTCAAGGCTAAACTCAGGGTGTATGAGAAACTTTTCGTCGTCCGTCATCTGAAAATACAATTTTGAACCGAAAACATCCTGCAAATGCTTGGTGAAAATCCAAGGGACAAGGTGGCCGATGTGAACTGGACCTGAAGGCCCCCTGCCCGTGTAGAGGACGAACTTTCTTCCAGCCTCGTAAAGGTCAAGAATCCAGTCTAGATCCCTATGTGAAAAGAAAAGCCCTCTTCTAAGCTGAAGGTGCAGCTGATCTGCATGCTTCTCAATTCTTTTTAGTAGGTCATCCGTCAGAGGCTGCGTGCCAAATTCTTCAATCAGTCTACTATAATCTATTTTACCTGAGACGGTCCAAGGAGTAACGACCATTTCTTCCTCGTTGTTCGGCATCCAACAACACCTTTTTCATAGTTTTAAAGAAACGGCGTCCTTTATACTTTGCAGTAATTACGCTGTTGAAAAGGATAGAACAAAATATAAACTTAAAATTATCTATAATGCCTTAAAGTTATCAAACCAGTTTTCAAACGAAACAAGCGAATCCTTCGAAAAACTTGGCTTCCGCTTCCCTAAGATTTCAAGGAAATCCGACATGTGTATTTTCCGCGGGTCTCCTGCAGTCTCAGCTTTTCCCGACTCGAAAAGTTCACTGTTAACCTTAAGTTGGACTGACTGACAAACGTCCATGATGTCGCTTCCTGAAAAGCCATCAGTTAAACTAGCAAGCCTTTCAAGGTCGACGTCAGTAGACATTTTAAGGTACCCCGTGTAAAGCTTGAATATTTCGAGACGTTCTTTGAATCCTGGGGGAGGAACGTAAATCCTCTTTTGGAACCTTCGAATAAAAGGCGTATCAAGGGTCCAAGGCTTATTCGTGGAACCAACAACATAAACATGAATTGGATTTTTCTTGTCAATGATTCCGTCCATCTCCTTCAAAAACTGGTTTGATAACTTTAAGGCAT
>JAGTQS010000018.1:12650-18034 GCA_018397055.1 Candidatus Bathyarchaeota archaeon
GCCCATCAATGAATCGAGCTCATCAATAAAAATTATGGCTGGAGACTTCAGAGATGCTTTCCTCGCGGTGTTAAAGAGCCTTGCAACATTGCGTTCAGCTTCTCCTAACCATTTAGACATTATCGAAGCCGCATCTACAGTTATAAAGGTGGCTTTAATCTCATTTGCCACCGCCGCTGCAAGCAAGGTCTTTCCACAACCCGGCGGCCCAAAAAGAAGGATACCTTTCGGCCAACCAAGTGGGAAAAGATCCGGCCTTAACGAGGGATACACGATGGCTTGTTGAATTGCCTTTTTTGCGTCGTCAAGGCCTGCTATGTCAGACCATTTCACGTTTGGAGGATTCTTCAGAATCAATTCGTCAAAGTTCGACTGCTCGTTTGTTTGAGTAGCCATTGAGCCTTCATAGTTGGCATTAATTTGTTTAGAAGAGCCGCTTACCCAAACGTCTTTGAGCACTCTTATGCGGGTTCTGTAAATGTCAGCCCGCTGTGCATAGATTCTGTTTAAGTCGTGATTCGGATATGTTTGAATAATTCTCAAAAGACACTCGATCGCTTTTTGATAAGCCAATATGGCGGATTCTTTTTTCCCTTCGCGGTCAAGCACCACGGCCTCTTGAGCGTGCCTTATGGCAATCTTCTCAAGTTCCTCCATGGCGCTCATCAGTTTCACCGCTGGATCGTTATTTTTCCCTTCCTATTTAGGGATTCAAGAACTTCAAGTATTTTTTCTGAGGATATGTTCAGTTCTTGAGAGCATCTCGATATGTTCATGTCACCGTTGTTTCTTTCAATGTAATCCCAAACGAGCTCTTCCAATAGAAAAGAAGAAATGTCAAAATTCCCTTGCGGTTCAGTTCCTTGAGAAGGTTGGTTGTTTTGGTTAACAACAACTTCTGCTCCATCAGCTGACAAAGCTATAAGTGGTTTGACTGTGATCATTGGCTTAGAAGCCTTCACCTCAACAGGTGGCTCCGGTATTCGAGCTTTAAGCTCCTGCTCAGCAATCTCTGCAGCTTCTTTTATTATGGCCTCCGCATTCTCGTCGATAGCTATAGCGGGCGTATATCCGTCCAGCGTGAACTGGGTTCCTGCCAAGATCTCGTCCACGACGCTTGTTAACCGACCGATTTCCGGGGTTATAGAAGGCAAAACATTAGCAACCATTCCCAAAGCGTTCTTAACGTCTCCGAATGCCCCTTCAAGCGACTCGAGGGTTGGAGAAACAACCTTTAACGTGTCTAATCTGAGAATAGCCCGTTCAACAGCAAGTTGAGTGTGCTGAACAAACGATAAAACCCTTCTTATCTCGGCAATTTCGTTTGCGTAAACAGTAGCTCGGGCTTTGTTGCCCTTTCCCATATAAAAAGCGCAAGCCTCGAAAAGGTCCTTGTTTCGTTTCGACAGCTTAGAGGATACGAGTTCAAGCCTGGAATAGCATTTTCCAAGCTCCATCGTAGTTTCCGTTATCAATTCGCTAACAGGTTTTTTTGTTCTATGGAAAAAATCTTTGATCATCGTAGCTCCTCCAACGCTGACGAACAGCCAAGAACCTAAGCTAACCTTCGGTCACTCGCACGGTCAGGGTTTGCTTAGATTCTTTAGATTGTGTCGCTATTTCATTCTTAACTTCAGGGGAAGCTTCGGCGGCTTCTACTTTTTTTTCTTCAGCTGGTTCGGGTTTCGGTTCTTCTTTTTCTTCAAGAAGGGCGTCAGCAATTTTGTCTTTAGCTCTCAAGAGACTTAGCTTAGTTTGTTGAGTGTTCTTCACTTCTCTTAAGATCGTTATTATCGATTGCTGATATGTTTCCTCATTAATTGTGCCTATGCCATGCTCAATTTCCAGAAAGGCTCTTGCAAGCTGCAGAGTTTTAAGCTGTTCATCCTGAGCCTTAACTTGTTTATCCACGGCTTCTATAAGCGTTTGAGCTTCGTTTCTCATTTCTTTTAATGCCTTATCGAATTCTTTACAGAGATTGTCATAGATTCCTGAAGAAATTACTTTGTTTGCAGCCAGCTTATCAAGGATGTTTCTCTTTTTTCTTATTTTAGGCAGTTGCTCCGTTAAAGATTCAATTTTTTTAGCAACATCGGAAACAACAATAATTTCGTCCTTTACCATGTCCAAGAGATCAAATGGATACCTTGCGAGTTGTCCTTGAACAGTTTCGACTAAGGCTTCTTGAGGTTGGCCAGATGAGTCGATAAGAAACGACACTACTTTGCCGATTTCCTTTTCGTTTTCATCCTTTACGCTTTTGCCGACAAGGCCTGGAGCATTAACGCTAATACTCATCTTTTTTCTCTTCTTAACAAATATGGGATTTTAATATTGGGAGAATCCTGTGTCCTGCGCGTATGTTTCAGGTTGTTTGAGAGTTGGAAGCTCTGGGAACTTCTCTTTCATCCTCTGTTCAGCAACCATTGAAGCTTCGCTAAGTATTTTTCTTGCATCTTCGCTTGCAACCTCAAAGTCTGGCGCCATTCCAGCTGTTTGCCCTGCTTCAATCATGATGTCGTTGAGCATTATCCCTACTGATTCAAGTTCTTTCTCAGCGTTTGGCAGAATTCCTGCTATACCTGATCTTACGCTTTGGAGTACTTGGGCAGCTGGGGCCAAGCTTACAACGGCATTGCCGAGTTGCGTCACCGTTCTCAGTCTTAGGACCACTCTTTCAAGTGCAAGCTGAGCGTTCATCATGAAGTTAGCCATTTTTCTTAGCTCAGCAAGCTCATTGGCGAAGACGTTGGCTCTCTGAATTTGGTTCTTAGAGTAGGCATCTACAACTTTAGAGAAAAGATACTTGTCTCTATCTGCGAATCTGTTAAGGCTGCTTTCGAGATACTGCACTTGCGCTTCGATTCGTCTGATGGCGAGTTCAATTTTTGACCTTAAAGGAGCAGCAGGCTTAATCACGCCCGTTATGCCAGTTCGGTCGCTTTCCTCCCATCTTTTTGAAAACTTAGACAATAGATTACACCTCGAATTAAAACCACGACGCAGGGGGATTAGAACCTTGTTATTATGCTCAGAATATCTCGTCATATATGTGGGTATAGACATAGCCAATCATTTGTATTGAGAATGTGAACATTTAGATGTTAAAAAAAGAAAAATATAATAATTTTTTTAACAGAAATATAGATATGTATGGATTAAATTATTGCCCATAATTTCCCGATGGCTAAGTAAAATCCTACCAGTAGACAGTTTCAGATTGCTCATTAGCTAATACTGCCTCTGTTTCGTCACTGTCCAAGGTCTTTTTGATCCCTAGTTTAAAATGCCAGTCAAAACAACAAAAACGCACAAGCTTGATTTTTTTCCCCTTAATATGAGGGGGCAAAACCTCGTTTGGTGTACGTTTTGAAAAATTCGTAAGTTCAATCGTGAAGATGCATTTTTCCCATCTGTTTCCATCATCATCAGTTTTAAATTTGCCCGTTTTAGCGATTTCATGCACTATTCCTTGCAGTTTTCTAATCTTTTCAGTCAATACATTTCACCTTACTAGTGTTTTGAACAAGAATATTATATTCAGTTCTCTTATTGATAAGAATGTATGTATTGACGATGATTCGGTTTTCGAGTATATGTAGTTCATGACTCGAAAGTTTTAAGTCTTAAACAACTATTCATCTTCAAAGGTGTCGCAAGGCATGCGGGACATCACACAAGGACGGCTGCTACTGATATTAAGTTTCATGACTATGGCTTTCTATGTTTGGGCACTTTTCTTTTCGCCGCGTGAAATCACGTTCTTAGAAAGGACAATAAGCGACTGGGCTTTACTCATCCCAGTGTTGATAATCGTCTTCTTATTTCTTGTAGTTGTCGCATGGATAGGTTGGGCAATGGCAACCACGCCTCCTGAATTGTCATTATCTAAAAAAGAAACTCAAAATAACAATGAAAAAGAGTAAAAAACAACAAACTAGATTACGATTGGGCCTTCTTGGTTGCTGTTTTTTGTTGCTCCAGCTTGTTGTCTTGTAGGTATCTGCGTAGGGAACCGTGACCAGTGTTCATGAACGAGCTTCCAGTCTCCATTAATTTTGGTTAAAAAGGCAGACACTCTTGATTGTATGGCAAAGTTAAGGTTTCGCATCTTACCTCTATATTTGATGACAAAAGTTGTGATTGCAAATTCTCCGAAGACCATGGTTTTCCACGACCTCGTTTCATATTCGTATTCACTAAGCACCTTCAAAGCTTTAGCCTCGCTTTCCAACGTCTCAGACCCTTGAAGCTCAAAAGGCGGCCAATCATCAAACTTCGTATATTTCTCTCTTAGAACAACGCTGGCAATGATGTTAGGGTCTCTATTTTTAATTCCGTCAATGCGTCTTATCATAACGTTTCGAATAATGTCCTCCACTGTCAGATTCTGTGCAAAAGATAACTTGAACCCACAATATGGACAATAATTTGATTTTTCATCAATTTCTTTTCCACAATTCGGACAAAACATGCAACTCGCCTAAAAATAAAAAATAAATGTTCGCTTCTAAACTTTTCCTTAGCAATAGCATGAACAGAACATTGGGCATTGGCAAGACGTTTCGATAGTTTCATATCCTATATACAAGTAAAATATTTCAACATCGTTTCTGTTCGGACATGGAGAGAAATGGATTTGGACAGATCTTCGCAAATTTCGGGTTTCTACAAGCTTAACATAGACGAAAGATTAAAGGCTATAAAAGAGTTTGCTAGCTTAACCGATGAAGAAGTTAATCTCCTAAAGTCCACTGGCAGCCTGCAACTAGATTTAGCTGACCGCATGATTGAGAATGTTGTTGGAACCTTTCCGTTGCCCCTTGGAATTGCCGTGAACTTTCTGATAAATGGTAAAGACTACCTTATTCCAATGGTGATTGAGGAACCCTCAGTTGTTGCAGCGGCAAGCTACGCCGCGAAAATGGCAAGAAGCAAGGGAGGCTTTTTCACAAGCAGCACAGAACCCGTCATGAGGGGACAGATCCAAACAGTTAAGGTTCCAGACCCATACAGGGCGAAGATGGCAATTTTGGACTCCAAGGAAGAAATTCTCAAAAAGGCTAATGACCAAGATCCCCTTCTAGTTTCAGTTGGCGGGGGAGCAAAAGATCTGCAGGTGAAAGTAATTGATACCCCCCGCGGCCAGATGGTAATAACTGAACTGCTTGTTGACTGTAGGGACGCAATGGGTGCTAATGCAGTGAACACGATGGCGGAAGCTGTTGCGCCGATGATAGAAAGGATAACTAAGGGCAAAGTGTTCTTGAGAATCATTTCGAACCTTGCAACTGAACGGTTGGCAAGAGCTTGGACAGTCGTAGATGAAGAAGCAGTTGGAGGAGAGGAGGTTGTTGACGGAATTAAAAATAGAGACCCTAACA
>JAGTQS010000018.1:18090-23295 GCA_018397055.1 Candidatus Bathyarchaeota archaeon
ATAGGTGTGGTCATCGCAACCTGCAACGATCATAGGGCGGTTGAGGCTGGAGCCCATGCTTATGCTGCTCGAACTGGACGATACCAACCTCTTTCAGTTTGGGAAAAGAACGAGGAAGGAGACCTAGTTGGGTCAATTGAGCTGCCAATGGCTGTAGGTACAATAGGTGGCGCCACAAAGGTTCATCCAATAAGTCGAGTTGCCCTCAAGATTCTTGGAGTAAAGTCTGCTAGGGAACTTGGCGAGGTGATGGCTGCAGTTGGATTAGCGCAGAATCTTGGAGCTTTAAGAGCTCTTGCCCATGAGGGTATCCAAAGAGGTCACATGTCTCTTCACGCACGAAACATCGCGGTCATGGCGGGGGCAACTGGAGACCTTATCGATTTAGTTGCGGAGAAAATGGTTGAAGAAAGAAAGATAAGAATGGATAGGGCAAAGGAGTTAATTGAACAATTAAAAAGCAAGTAACCTTGTTTTTGTGATGCCCTATTAAAGGGGATTACGATGTGGCGACACTCTTCTTTCTAGTTTCAGGCGAAAATCCTACTCTGCCTACTTCTGAAGTTAAATCGATTCTAGAGTCCGAAAAAATAATTTATAAAACATTAGATGGTCTGCCCCAAATTTTCCGAATCGAAGCCAACCCAAAATGTTTGGAAATCGTTCAGCGCAGGGCTTCAATGACAAGAATAGCCGGAATAGAGATTTTTAAATGTAAAGATGAGATGGAAGAAATTGAACGGTGCTTCGAAAAATCTAGCATCGCCCCATATTTAAATGAGGAGGAGAGCTTCGCTGTTCGAGTTAAAAGAGTTAGAGGAAGCTCCATCGAGATTAGGAGAGAAAAATTAGAGAGGGAACTGGGAGATAAAATCCTAAGTAAGACAAAGAAAACAAAGGTTAGCCTTAAAAACCCGCAAAAAACCTTTCTATGCCTGTTGTCTGGAGGATACCTTCTTTTTGGATTAAAAAAATTTGAGATTAGGGCAAAAGGGTTCATTAAGCGTGGCGGAGTAGGCAAGGTTTTCACTCACCCAGCTGAGATGACCCCAAAACTTGCAAGATGCATGGTCAATCTGGCCCATGCCAAAACAGGAGATGTTGTGCTCGATCCTTTTTGCGGCACAGGAAGCTTTCTTCTTGAGGCCGGTCTAGTTGGCTGCAGAGTTCTTGGGTTTGACGTTTTAAGGTCCATGGTTAGAGGAAGCTCCAGAAATTTAGCTTTTTACGGAGTAAATCTAGAAGGGTTAATAGTGGCTGACATACGAAGTCCTCCTCTCCGTTACAGGATGGTTGATTGCATCGTCACGGATCCTCCGTATGGAACTTCAGCAACAACTTTGGGCCTTGGAAGACGCAAGGTTTTCAAGAGATTTCTTTCAGCGGCAGCAAAATTAGTAAAAAACAATGGGAGAATTTGTTTCGCTGCTCCTAAAACTGTTAATGCCAAGAAAATTGGAGAGCAATTAGGCTTTAGGCATGTCGAGTCGCATTTCATTTATATTCATAGAAGCTTAACACGTGAAATAGTAGTCTTTCAGCTAGCACGGTGAATGATTTAATGAGCTTACAAATTACATTCCTAGGAACCGCTGCAAGCATCCCTACTTCAACCCGTGCACTCTCATCAGTTGCTGTTCATAGACAGGGCGAACTTTTACTGTTTGACTGCGGCGAGGGTACACAAAGACAGATGATTCAGGCAAAAATTGGCTTTAACCGTAAGACAAAAATATTCATAACGCACATGCATGGAGACCATGTTTTGGGATTGCCTGGGCTTCTTCAAACCATGTCGCTACTTGGAAGAAACAAGACTCTTCAGATTTTTGGGCCGAAGGGCATTGTTAACTTTGTGGAAGCGATATTAACAACGGTTGAGTTTTCCCTAAGCTTCACAATTGAAACTTGTGAAATACAAGAAGAAGGGTTGGTTTTAAGAGAAAAAGATTACGAAATACAATCAACGTGGGCAGACCACTCAATTCCATGTCTAGCGTATGCGTTGATTGAAAAACCAAGATCGGGAAAGTTCCATCCTGAAAAAGCAGCTGCCCTCGGAGTTCCAAAAGGACCATTATGGCATAAACTCCAAATTGGCAAAAAAATAAGGCTGGAAGATGGTCGAATAATAAAGCCTCAAGATGTGGTGGACCCTGAAAGACCTGGCAGAAAAATCGTGATTGTTAGCGATACGAGACCTTCGGAAGCTATAGCGAAATTTGCTGCGGAAGCAGATGTCTTAGTTCATGAAGCCACGTTTGCTGACGACCTTCTCGACCGAGCAGAAGAAGATAAGCATTCAACCCCGAGTGGAGCAGCTACCATAGCAAAGAAAGCTGGAGTTAAATGTCTCGTATTAACGCACATTAGCGCTCGTTACAGAGACCCCAGGAATCTTTTACAGGAAGCTGAAAAAGTTTTTCCAAACACAATAGTAGCAGAGGATTTCCTAAAAATCGATGCTCCGTTAAAAAAACCTTAAGGACGGGCAATCAGTTCCTTGAGTCTTTGGATGCTTTCTTCTACGTTTTTCGCTGATTCTATGACCAATGTTCCTTTGAAACTAATTCTTTTGAAGGCTCTCACGGTTTTTTGCCAGTCTACGTTTCCATCTCCTAGTCCAAGATGCTCATCTGATTTTCCATGATTGTCGTGTAAATGGGCGTGAACAATCTTTTCCGGTAACTTTTCAAAGAACCAGTTTATTTGGTTGTTTACGTTAGCGTGCCCTATGTCTAGAGTTAAGCCTAGAGTTGTCTCACCAAAGTCCTTATAGAAACGTAGAAAATCATCTGCTGTTTTCAAAAGAAACGGCAAAGGGTGAAGCCCATTTTCAATTGTCGCAGTAACCCCGAATTGCTCAGCAAAATCAAATAGTTCTCGAATAGACTCAAGATTGGTCTTCCAATCCAATTCGGATGAAAATTGGCCGACATCGGTCTGCAAGCCTGGATGAAAAACCCAGTACCTTGAGCCGAGATCGCCGGAATACTGGATTGACTTTTTGAGACGCGACATAATAGATGTTCTAACTGATTTTGAAGATGACGCGATGTTTACGTTCATAAAAGGAGCGTGAACTGAAGTCGCGAACCCTCTCTTTTTAACTATTTCTTTTAATGTTTTTATTCTGGACTCGTTGAATGCGTGCTGCCCATCGTCTATCAGTTCAATGCTTTCCACATCTGCGGTTTCAATGTACCGCAACATTGTCGTAAAAAGCTGTTCGAAACAAAAAAGCGTTGATAAACCAACTTTCATTACACACACTTCCACTTATTGTCTGGTCTTTGGTGATAACCAGTCTATAAGACCTTTTGGATTGTTACATTGAATATCAACGCGGATAGGCCCAAGCGGCGACTCACCAACAGGTTGCGAAAAAGAGATGTGCCCAACGTAGGCAGCCTGTTTGTTAAGGAAAAAAGTTATTGTTTTTCCCTTTACTCCGCTAAAAAACATTCTTCGGGCAGCATCTAAGATTCTTTCCTTTCTTAGAAGATCATGAAAGGCGTCAAGCGCCTCGAGTCCTTCTGCACTACCAGCTAAGCTAGACTCGTCTTTGCTTTTAACTTCTTGAAGGTTTAGATTCCCGAATATTTTTTGAACTGCAACTCTTACTTTATTGGTGTCTTCTGTCACGTTAACTTTTACTTCAACATTGAGTTTTACTTCTCCGATTTCGCTCATGTTTGAAACTCCTTTTTAATGAGTTGCCTTATTTCCTGTTTAAATGAATCCAGTGTTCCCTCGTTGACGGTCATCAAATCAGCTGTAGCTATAACATTACCTAGTCCAACATTGAGTTCTCGTATGTCACGTTCAATAAATGTTCTCCAGTCTTTAGGGTCGTCACTTCGATTCCTTTTCAGTAAACGTTCAAACCTTGTCTTAGGAGAAGAGTGAACAGCAACGATCTTTAGATTTGGAAACTCCTTTTTGAATTCTTTCACCTCTGCTAAGCTTCGGATGCCGTCGATAGCTACAAACTGAGATTTTAGCGCCTTGATCTTTGGTAGACATCTTTTCGCTAAGACTTCTTCTCCTTCTTCTGCCCTTAGTTGAAGCATAATTTTTCCAAGATTCTCTGGAGTGCAAGGTAAGTTTCGGCGTTCAGCTTCAACTCGAACTTCGTCGCCCATCACAACGATTGAGAAACCAAGTTCGCGAAGAACCTCTTTAACAACGTCTTTTCCTGAACCTGGCATTCCAGTTATGCCAATTATAATCTGGCTTCTTTCCTGTGTCATCCCGCTAGCCATCCGTAGGACATGTAATTACAGCTTATTAGTAATATTCTCTTAATACTAAATTGTTTATCTTACCATAATATGCAATGTTAGATAAAATATTCTACAACATTGAACTCTCAAAAAAACCTTTTTTTTTATTACTAAAAAAAATAATATAAAACATATTTTTTTTATTACTAATCTTAAATCCTAATATATTCAGTTGCAAGTAAAGTAATACAATCGTAACTACTTAAGCTGGGATTTGGATTAATATGGAGATGATTCGCAGTTTCATCGCGGTCGACATCGACGATGCCACTGTGCTTGAGAATTTGTCCAAAATCCAAGAAAGGTTGTTGAGAACAGGTGCTGACCTCAAACTTGTTAAGCCTGAGAACATTCACATAACTTTAAAATTTCTGGGAGATATCACCATGACAATGGTTGACCAGATTTATAACGAAATGGACCAGGTTTACTTTGGGCCGTTCGAAATAAAAATAAAAGGAATTGGTGCATTCCCAAACCTTCGGCGAATAAGCATAGTATGGGCTGGTATTCACCAAGGCAATAATGAACTAAGAGCAATTTTTAATCAGCTGGAATCAAGGTTGCAGACACTTGGATTTAAACAGGATTATAAAGGCTTCAGCCCTCATCTAACTATTGCCCGTGTTAGAACGGGTAAAAACAAGGAACTATTGGTAAGAGAGTTGAACTGTCTTGCTGATTACGAGTTTGGCACAGTCGCTGCCAAATGTCTGAGGTTGAAGAAAAGTGTTCTCACACCACAAGGACCGATATATTCAGTTTTGAGAGAAACTTATGGGAAAAGGCTAAATGCGCAGGAAAGCCGATAGGAAAGAACCAATCATGAGTCAGAATAATAATCAAGATGCAATAAGAGAAATATGTGAAACTGTTCTTAGAGAAACAACTCCAAGCCAAAGAGAAAAGGAAAAAACAG
>JAGTQS010000083.1 GCA_018397055.1 Candidatus Bathyarchaeota archaeon
AGATGCAGGTACGCGGCGATGGAGGTCCTCAAGTCCTTCGTTGAGCTGGTTGCTAAGTTCGCCCAAAAAGTCAGAAACCCCGACGAAATCCTACAGCTTACCCTGTCAGACCTCAAAGGCCTAAAAACCCTATACCAGATGGAGATAACCTAAAATTTGCCAAAGTTTAGCTTCAAAATTAACAAAGGCTTCATTTTGGACGATTTTTGGAACACATTGAGTAAATGGTTAAATGGGTTAAATAGGTAACTGATTAAATGGGTAACCCCCAAAGTTGTTGAGTTCCTCTAGGATTAGGTACATTTCTGGGTTTCGCTACCTATTATCATTCGCTAACATCATTACAGGCTTGCCTTTTTTCTTTATATTTTGTGGCAGAAGGGAAGCATCGCAGGCTTTGTGTTTTTTTAAGGTTTTTGGTCGATGAAGGCTTGTTCATCGCGTGCATTATGGGCATGCTACAGTTTTATAGGAGTTTGATGAAGAATGTTTAGTAAGAAGGAGAAAAGAACTCAAATATCGTTTCGTTTAACCAAAAGACCCTTTATAGGCTTAGGCAGTGCGCTGACCTTTTTAACATGGAGCCGAGTCAATACGTTAAGGCGGTTCTTTATAAGGAATTTGGACTCTATAAGGAGCCTGTTGACCAGCGGAGATGAAGATGGCAGAAGAAACATCGTGAACTTGATGAAGAAATATAGAAAATTAACATTGAGGTTGGGGAAGGCTATTTTTCCTTTCCTGGCGTGTGTAGGGATCTGAGTTGTTGCATCAAGTCTAAAGTATCCAATCTTACCCAGCTTTCCACGAATTTGCCCTTGGCGACGCGGTCGATCTCGATCCCCCACATAGTTACCTTCTTGTTAGTAGGGGATATGCCCATAAACTCACCTTTATGTGTGCCGGTACAAGTCCAGCGGACAATATCTTGTCTCCTTCAGCGACCATGCCATCTGAAGTCCAATGAACGTCGGGAAACGCGTCATAAAACGCGTTGAAAAATTGTTTAAAGTCTTTGAGGCCGCGTATCTCCTTGCCCACGCCACTGTGAAAGACGACGTTAGTAGCTCATGTTTTGTCTATCTCAGCCAGGGCATCTGCTTTTCCCTTGTTCCACTCATCAAAAAAACGATGCGCGAGTGCCTTGATTTTTTCTACTGACATGATAAATCATCACGCTTAAATTTGAACCACATATATCCTATTTCGATGATAAATATTTTTTACCTCAAACACAAACGATGGGAATCCATGTTTCCCTTTAATGTCTTAGGTATTTAACGGATAATAGAGCTTCTTCATTTATTCAATGTCTCAATGGATTGTTTATTGGTTAATAGCTAACTAGATAACGTTGTTTTAGAGATTTTTTCTTGTACTGCGAGTTCAATGTAGTTTGATCGTGATCTCTTTTACGGAGTTTTAGATTCTTCAACCTTTTCTAACGGTAGTCCTATGTCGATTAATGTGTCTCTGAACTCCTATACCGTTATGATATTAAGTCTGTGCTTAGTCAACTGCACAATCGAAAACTCATGCAATAAATGGAATCGGGAATGGGAGAGATAGTTAGGTTGGGGGTGCAACGGCTACTTCGACGGTTTCTTTTTGATTATTTAGCTCTTCTTTGGCGATCTTCTCAGCGTCAAAGACTGAAATCTGTAACGTTAGGTCGTGAAGGGCACTGGCTATGGGGTTGTCTGTGTTTAGCTTGTATAGAGTTGCTCTTCCTACCTGCCTCGTTTTTACAATCAGATTATATTTTTCTAGTAGAGGCCAGAGTCTGTACATGGTTTTCCAAGATACCCCGGAGTTTCTTGAAATCTCTACTTTTGAGTAGTCAAAATCTCTGTAGAGAGTTAAAAAGTCTATTAGTTTTGCAATTGCGGAATCTTTGAATAGTCTTTGGAGGGTTGGTGGGTTTGCCTCTTCTGATTCGTCTTTATTCAATTCTTTCACCACCTTAAATCGGTATTTCCTTAAAGCCGTATTTCTGTAAAGTAGTATTTTTACATATTTAAACTTTACTATATACATAATAATATGGCTTAATGTAAACATTTATATATCTATTATGACATGTTGTACATCGAGGAACCGCTAATGGCAACAACACTTGAAAAAACAATCCTCGAAAAAATGATGAGACATCAATACATAGGTGTAAGACACACCTCAATTGATAATCTTCCAAAAGGGTTCCCAAAACACCTAAGAAAAGACGTTCTTAAAGTAGCTAAAGCCCTCATAAAAGAAGGTTATCTTCTCGCCAAGCCTACTAGCTACGGCTTAGAGGTCTCAATCAACCCAAACAAACTAAAAGAAATAAACGCACTCCTCTTAACTTGAGAACTATCCCATCTTGAAGGCTATCTTTTTAGGTTCTTGCTGATGGTGGTTGTCTTGTTTTTCTTAGATCCGCTTCTCTGGAAGCTTCGACAGTCGTTGTGAGACGTCCGTTTTTAAAGTCTCCCAGAATTTTTATCACTTGGTTGCTTCGGCTTCTTTTTTCTTGTTCTCTTTGGTCGTCTAGCCATTTGAGGATGTCAGGCGGAAAGTATATGCTTACGCTTTGCCCCATTTCTTAGCTTAATTACAATTTGGTTCTCATGGAATATATTATTTTTGGAATATATTATTTTCTGATAGAAACTCATAGAAGACCTTATTTTCCAAAAAACTAATGTTTCATTAACTTTATCCGAAAAGGGGCTAATTATTGCCTAAAAATAAGCCTGAAAAAGAAAGAATTCGCCCGCTGCCAAGGTTTTAGAAGAGTATGAACCAGAAAAGGATCCGTGGGCAAACCTCCGGAACAAACCAGACATCAAGATCATAAGCACGTCTAGGAGGGAGCCCTAACGCCTAAATGGCCTGGACTCATACCCCTAAGTCGTAAAATTCTTTACGGGTCTAGGGGCGTTCCTAAAGCAACCTTTTCTGAGGGCATAACTGGAACCACAAGCGAAGCCTACGAAAGCATGGACAAAAACTATCGATGGTTCAGGCAGGACGAACTTGTTCGCATGTGTCTTGTGACAAATGCTTTCTTTACCTGCTTGACTAAAGGCTTCGAAACTGTTTTGGAGCCCCTTGACCAGAGCCTATCTGGCCAGGAAAGGGAAAGGCTGCTGGAAGAATACGCCTACGTGAAGTCCAAGGTTGACGAGGTGAACAAAAGGGTTAACATGGAATGGACACTTTTCGCGGCTCAGATTAAGCGGAGCATTTACGGAAAAGCAGGCTTCGAGATTGTTATCGACCCTGACGATCTTCTACCAAGGCGCCTAATCCCGCTTAAGAGCGCAGTCCTTAAACCCCAAGTTACTAAGGATTGGAAGCTGAAAGGTTTCGAGTATGAGGAAAAAGATGGATTCTACGAGCCTGAAAAGGTTATATATTTTACTAACTCGGCTTGGAAGCGGACTATGAAGGACTCAGCGACATAGAAGGCATTAGAGAGATTTGCAAAGCCCAAAACCAAGCCTTCCAAAAGGACATCCCAGAAATCGTTATTACTCTGTGAGCTCCTTTCCTCTTACTTCAAGCTGATACTTCAGGCCTTTCTAAAGAGGCAGATGACCAAGCCCTTAGCACATTTAGTTTTGAAACACTATTTTACTTCGCCATATTCTCAATATTTGCAGTAAGGGAAAGGGGACATTTCTGGAACTCTAAACCCAGCAAGACACTATTAACAGCGATAATGTTCAACATACTCATCGCAACCATAATATCAACAGTCGGGTTTCTTGGCATTAAGGCTATTTCTCTAACTGTAACACTCTTCGTGATAGCTTATTCTTTCATATTCTCACTTATTGTTAATGATTTAATTAAGTGCATTTTATTGAAGAAAACAGGAATTGGATGGTAATGGCAAAGAAGCCACCAGCCCGAACTGAGAAAACCTGGCCTTTTAAAGGTGGGCCTCATCACCTTCAATAAAAAAGTAATTTCCCAAAGCGACTATTAAATCTTGTCCAAGAACTTGCCAAATCACTTATCAAACTGGAAAAAAGAATCGAGGCTACGAAACACGCCGTAAAGGCTTATGACACCCTTATACTTTTGAAGACATAGTTTGCTACTAAACTAAACACTAAAGTTTGGCAAATTTTTGGCTTTTGCCCATTTCTTTAAAGTATTTTACCAAAATAATGTTAATTTTTCATATTTGGAACTCCATTTTTTGCGTTTTTAATGC
>JAGTQS010000084.1 GCA_018397055.1 Candidatus Bathyarchaeota archaeon
AAATCGTTCAGAAAACTTCGAAAGAAATGTAAGAATTGTGATAGAAGGCACTTAGAAATAGCAAGAATCTCCATAAGTATTAATTACGCCTAAGGTCTTATCTAATTTATGATTCTTGCCAGTTAACTTAAAATGCAAAAGCAAACAAGTAATTCTCAAACCCCAAATCCCCCTCCCCCTCCCTTTGGTTTCACACATTGCTAAAATGGTTTCTAGCCCAGATCATAAACCCTTGATGGGTGCGCCATTTTTTGGGTAGGACTGTTCCTTCTTTTAGGATGGTGCTTGAAGGCGAGATTGCGCGTTGGAAGGGGTTCGCCGAGGCTCTCCCGATCGGCTCGGACAAAGAGGCCTTTGAAGAGCTGATGAACAGTTGCCGATGCTACGCTTCAGCTGCTGGAGCAGCCGTTAGGCCGATCGTGTCGGAAGTCATGTTCATGGCAATCCTATTAGCGCAACAAAAAGAAATAGGAAGGAACAAGGCTCAACTAGAAAAACTTGAGGTAGGCAACAGTCACAAACAGTAGCGGTTGCAAGCTTAAGAGGTGAAAGCCTTGAAATCGGTCAAGATAAGCGAAGAAACCCATAGAAGACTTTTAAAAGTCACAGGGTTGCTGCAAGCTAAGGAAGGAAAGCGAAAGACCGTTGAAGATGCCATAACATTCTTGCTGGACAGATACGAGAAATCTGAAGAATCCTAAATCTTTAGGGAAAGAAAGGGACATAACCACTTGAAGATTTATAGGCGAGTTTCAAAAAAAAGTTACCTACACGGCAAAAGAGTCTACAGCTACGAAAGGTTCTACGTGCCCGTTCCGAAACGGTTCCACAACATCATAAAAGCCTTTCTTAGCAGAGAACTCAAGGTCAAGGTTGAACCTGAAGGAGAAGGCTTCATAGTCAGAGTCCAAGCTGTCCCCCGCCCCAAACAACCTTAAAACACGCAAAACAGCAGGCCTAGACGCCTTTCAACCTTCGGAAAAATGTTTCTCCCCCCCCCCCCCCGAAAACACCCCGTCCAAATCCCCAGTTCTGTACATGCCCAACTGCCGAAATAGACATGAAAATGGTAATTAAGCTTATAATTGGCTTCGCCGTTGCGGTTTCGCTATAGCGCATTTCTGCATACAGAAACGTTTCGCCTATAGATCCTGCATTGCATGGATTTGTATAAAAAGCTAAAAAGCAAACAATCCCAAAATTTCGTGTTCGAGCAGCCTCCTCAGCTGGGCTAGTCTCATATGGGGCTTAAGGGGGACATGGCAAGAAATGGTAAATCAAGGCTTTCTGTCTCTAAGGGCAGAGAGGCAAGGCTGAACAGGACGGTTCTCCTTATCCTTGGTCAAGAAGGCCCTCTAAGCATAAGACAGGTCTACAAGAAGGCAAGGGAGCACAAAGAACTCAGCCAAGTAAGGTATCGGGTGGTAAACAGGCGGATGAAAGCGCTTGAGCAACAAGGCTATATTGAACTGGCCATGGCTAGGAAGGTTCAGTAGGGCTTCACGGCAAAGCATTACGAGCCGACAATCAAGGCTTACCTTGCGCTTGCCCTTGAAACAGTAGACTTTGACGCTTTATTAAGATCAGACAAGGAAGAGAAACTGACGTGTTTGTTGTCAGCCCTCTTGGACGCCGCATCGCCAGCTAGCAGGATTTATTAGCTTGGTCCGTTGATATTTGTCACGATCTGGAGGTGCCATTCCAGCCGTTGAGCAAACAGTGGCGTCGTACCAAGATCTTCGTCGCTTTTTTCTTGGTTCTTTTAGTTGCAGCGTCACTAGTTTATGCGTATCTCGTTCCTCAACACAAAAAGAAACCAGATGCAGACTTGAAAGTGTTAGGTAACTTTCCTGAGTTGTTTTTTGTTAGGTGCTGTGTGTAACATTAGTAAAATTTAAATTTTGTAATAATTACTAATATTTTTATGGAAGGAAATTTAATTTTTAAAAGAGACGTGGAAGTTAGCCTCCTAAAATGGATCGATAGAAGAGAGGCTTATGCGATTAAAGGTTCAAGACAGAGTGGCAAGACAACCCTGCTGAAAATTTTGGAAGATTCCCTAAAGAGAAAGGAGGTACGCACTGTTTTCTTGAATTTCGAAGACCCCGATGTTCTTGAGGCTTTTGAAGCAAGCCCTAAGGAGTACATTAAAAGTTTCCTCTTGAAAAAGGGCAAGTACTGCTTCTTAATGGACGAGTATCACTACGTCAAAGAGCCTGGAAAGAAACTTAAGCTATTGTACGACACTTTCGAGAATGCCAAGTTCATTGTTACTGGCAGCTCGTCCCTAGAGCTAAGCGGAGCTATGGCAAAATTTTTGGTCGGAAGAGTATTCTTCTTCGAACTCTTCCCATTCAGCTTCCATGAATTTTTGGCTGCAAAAAACCATAGGCTGTCAAAAATCTACGAGGAGAAAAACAGAAATATTAGAGAGTTCCTGTTAGGCGGCGAAGCCGAAATAGTGCAAGACGTTTTCCTCAAGGAGTTTGCCCCGTTCTTCGACCAGTACGTCATTTACGGTGGCTACCCCGCGGTAATAAAGGAAGAAGATTTCGAGACAAAAAGGATGATATTAAAGAATGTTTATGACACTTACATTTCGAAGGACATTGTGGAGTTTCTCAAAGTCACAGACGCTTTGAAGTACAGGCATGTTGTCAGAGCCCTTGCGGCGCTAGTTGGGAACCTGGTAAACTATAATGAAGTCTGCTCAACCTGCCAAACTTACTACAAAGAACTAAAAAGAATACTTTCAATTCTGTCAGAAACCTACATAATAGCCTTAGTCCAGCCGTTCTACAAGAATCCCATAACAGAGCTAAAAAAGGCTCCAAAAATGTACTTTCTCGACCTAGGTTTAAGAAATTACGTAATAAACAATTTCAATACGCTTGAACAGAGAACAGACAGTGGAGCACTAGTTGAAAACTTCGTTTTCCTAAGTCTGAAGAACAATTTCCAAGAAACAATGATTAACTATTGGAGAACCATTGCAAAGGCCGAGGTTGATTTTGTGCTTAGAATAAAAGACGAGGCAATCCCAGTAGAGGTCAAGTATCAAACTTTCAGGGCACCTAAAGTCTCAAGGGGGCTGAGAAGCTTCATCAAAACCTACAAAACAGAAAGAGCCTTGGTAGTTACAAAAGATTATTTGGGAAAAACAAAGATTAACGGGACAAAAGTTCTTTTCGCCCCAGCTTGCTACTTATGAATGGCAACAACCGATTCTCCAAAGACAGCAAGCATCACTCATACGGAAGTATATGATGAGTCTGCAAATGTGACGTGACTAATACCCCAAAATGTTTATGCGCTCATTCCCAAATCAAAAATTACCAAATCCTCTGGGGCTTCTGGCGCAAGCAAAAAGCGTTTTAAGTATTTCTGCGCTATTTTTCTGGTGTTTTGGAGGGACGACTTCTTGCGTAGGGCAATCTTAGCTGTTGCATCAACATTTCTGGTCTGCATGGTTTTCCTGTTCTTCTTCGCCTACTACGTTCCAACTCAGAAGAGGAGTCAGAGACTGACTCATCTAAGAGAGGCTGGCTTAACAGAGGAGCAAGCGCAGTCTTTTGATGGTAATTATAGTAGATATGCACAAGAGGATTGGTTCAATTCTGCCTACAATCAAACCTTATTAGATTTTGCCAGACATTATAAGTTAAATCCAGACTTGGCGAACAAGCTTTTCAGCATCCGTCCTAACTTTAGATGGTCGAACGAGTTGCTTGCTTTTAATTCAAGCTTAGTTGAAACTGTTTTGAACCAAATAGAGAGAGATTATAGAGTAACGGATAAGGCCGGTTTGGCTACAGAAGTTTTTCCTTTGTATCTTGAACTCGGCAACAAAGTGCAAAGGCTATCGCAAATTTATACTATAAACAATGCGACAGCTTATTTTGGAAGTTCTGCTGCATTAAAGAATGAAATAGGGAATGAAACTATTTCGGCAGCTTTAACTACTTTGAGAGAGAATGAAGGACTGAATATTGATTTTAATACCTCGAGAGTCCATGCAAGCTTGCTCAGGTTAGCCAAGTGCGTTAACAATATTTTCGTGGCGTTCAATTGTAGGTTAGCTTTTTAGGGCTACCCTCAGCCTCTTTGTGCTGTGCAAAATAACACGACGGAGGTGAAAGGTAACCCTGAATAAAACTGTACCAAGACCGCATAT
>JAGTQS010000085.1 GCA_018397055.1 Candidatus Bathyarchaeota archaeon
CTCCTGTTCCGTGGCGTCAAGGAATGCTTTGAAGCCTGGAAACAGCTCTTCAATCTCATCAATGGTTCTCAGCCGCCTAGCCTTATTGTGCACCTTCTTTGGCAACGGCAAAACCTCACTCACCAGAGGCTCAAGCATACGAATATCCTTCAGCACGTTTGTTTGTCCAAGGTTAAAGAGAAAAGCTAACAGAGTAGACGTCACATAAAGCCGGTAATACATTAGCAGCATTAACAGTCTGTCGTTCAGCGGGAGTTTGAAGGGGTGGCCTGCACCCACCCTTCTTTTCCTGTCTGCTCTGTATAGCCGTTTTTGCTCAAAGGCAGGGTATGCCTCTTCAATTTTAGCGTATAAAGCATCGAATTCGTGCACTTCAAGACTCGAGAAGGACCTGAAAATCAACGGGCTCGCAGACAGCCTCTTGTAGTTAAGCAAGAAAGAACACCCGGCGATAAGCCAGCTTGCACAAAAAATAAACCTAATCAACATCCAAGAATATCCAAGGCTAATATCTCACTGGAATTCCGCCTACGATCATTTTCTCTCCATAGAAACTATGTCCACTATTCTGGTTAACCACAACAATTACGACTAAGGTCTATTATACTATTTGTTTTATTCAAGAAGGTTTCGCCATCATATTTTTGCGGTAAATCTTTTAAACTATGCAAGTCATAAAGAAAGAGGGAATGGCTTAAACTGGATAGATTGCTAAATGTTGTGTTTATTGAACGGAGAGTAACGTATTGACCGAGGAAAAAAGCAGTCTTGAGGTAACTATCAGATTTAGGGATACTGAAACTAGGTTTGTTGGAAAGCCAGACGACGTAATACAATCTGTCCTAAAATATTTTTACAAAATTCTGCCAGGCTACGAATTAATCTCAAACTTAACTTTAACTGTAGATATGGAGGATCTTTTAAGAAACATTAAGGGGCTTATAGTTTTCACTCCAGAAGGAATTGTGGTAACAATTCCCAGAGAAAAAATTGGAGGCGAAAGAGACATCATTCTCGTTCACCTTGTCAAATCGTACATTGGGTTCAAAACTGGACGAACAGGAAAGGATTCCTTAACAATGAACGAAATCCAATCTTTTACAGGTGGAAAATTTGGCACTGTTGGGGCTCGGCTTAGCGAGCTAACAAGCCTAGGCTGGGTTGAACGTGTTGGACGCGGCGAGTACCGAATAACAACTTTAGGCGTGAAAGCCTTCATGGATGAGATATTACCAAAGCTTAAACCAAAAGAGGAATCAAAATCATGAGCGGACAGAACAAATTGAAGGTTCATCTCGAGTTTGGCGAAGCAAAAGCTGACATTGAAGGCGACGTCAACCAAGTTTTCGAGGTCATCGTCCGCTTCCTAACAAAAATATACCCTAATCTAGAGACTGTTAACAAGCTAGTCTATACTCCAGACGTTTCCAGCCTCGCAGCGAAACTTATTGGAAAGGTTGAAATAACAACTGAAGGTCCAATCCTTGTTTTAAGGAATGAAATGTCAGCTCGAGACGCAATCTGCACTGCCTTATTAGGAGCATATGTAGGCAACAAACTTGGAAAACTGTCTAAGGATGCACTTTCTTCAGCTGAGCTAGCGAAAATCACGGAAAAAGCGCGGAAAACGATATCCAACGAGGTTCCCAAGCTTATCACCGAAGGAATCATAGAACGGACAGCAGAAGGGGAATACAAACTAACAGTTCTCGGAATAAGAAAAACAGAAGAAAAAATGGCCTGTCTTTGATGTTTTTGAGACAACTCCTCCATGTTTCGCATTCTTCAAACATTTGTAGTTTTCCTTCCACTTCAGGCATATTCGTCTATTTAGCTTTTCCCTGACTGGTAAAACCTTAAATCTTCAAATTAGTAAACTTAAATTTGGGGGCGCATCCATGTCTGAGGCCGAAGAAAAAATTATGGAGTGCATCGCAGAGGTCGAGCAGTACAGATATTACTCGGCAGAGGCTGAAGATGGAGTAAGACAGTTAATGGAGATTCAGATGATCCTTAGAAACCTCAACGGGGAAAACATCGAGGAAGCATTGAGGAAGGCAAGGCAAGCCTATCAGGTCAGTCTAGCTTACTCGAGTTATGTCCCGAAAACGGTGTCAAATCTCAAATACATAGTGGAATGGCTGGAAAAAAGAAAAGCAGGCAAAGTCTAAAGCACCCTTTTCATTATTGAAATTCGAAATTCCATTTGTTTCCGAATTCCTGATTGTTTTAATCTTGAACCCTATTTATTATCAAGAACCAAAGCTTATCAAAGATGTAAACATAGAAAAAACCATTTACTTTCCAGCAATTTTTCAATCCTATTCATGATCTGAGGAACCAACGGACACGACTAACACACAAGTTGGATGGTTAAAAGATTTTACTGACCAAGGCTACGTACCGGCATGGTTGGCAAAGTAGTGGTGCGGCTGCCGGGATTTGAACCCGGGTCGCAAGCTTGGAAGGCTTGAGTCCTAGACCAGGCTAGACAACAGCCGCGCTGATGACCGTTATTGTTTGATGAAAGAAATTCGATTCTGTTACAATTATTAAGTTTTGTGGATAAAATTTTGATTAAAATCGTGCTATGCGGAATCTTGGGTGAGTTGGCGGCAAGCGTTTTCCGTCTTCCATCACTGCTTGTCCGAAGGCGGCGTTAATTAAGCTGACAGCTGGGAAGACAATGGGTGCGTCGCTTATTGGGCCATACAAGACAAAATCCGCTCCTAACGCTATTGGTAAACTGCTCGCTACGGATGAGCATGTTAAAGTTAGTGTCTTGTCCTTTTTTTCCTTGAGAGCTTTCCAAGATGAAATGGCGTTGTGCGCTCCACATCCAACAGGCAGTCCGAATCTTTCTTTAACTTCACGGATGGCTTTGCATGCTAATCCAAGCGTGGCTATGTCAATCACAACAGTGTCAACAAGCGTTTTTTCAACGCCCACTGCTTTAACTTTCGGAATCATTGTCTCCAAAAGGGTAATTCGCTCTTTCGACGAAATTATGGCTTTGGTGCTGTAGGTGAGAAGAAGTGCAGATTTCAAGCCAGTTTCCCTAATTTTCTCAAAAACCTTTTCACGAGTTTCAGGATTAATAGAATTCAAAATGGTTCTGTCAATTATACCTAGTTCTTTTGCACATTCCAGACCAGCCACCGCCGCTTCTTCAGACACAGCGTCAACCAATAATGGCATACGGGTAACGTCCGCAGCGAATTCCAGGTAGCTGCGCGCCGTCTCAGGGTAAGTGCACACCACATCAAGCATGGCTGAAAGTCCAGTTCTTTCAGACATTTCATCAACCTTTAAAATTAATTCACGAGCCTTCTCCTTGTCGAAAGCTCCGGTTTTTTCGTCACTAACCAGTTTGTCACCCTTGTAAAAGATGCTGCCAATCATAACCGTGGGGTTTTCACCAACTTCGCCTCCCACTTTTATTCCACCAATGTCAAAAGCCACTTGCTTTCTACTATATTGAAACAACTCTTATCCTCCTTGGTAACATAAACTCCTATCTGTTTAACTTGTATGCAAATAAATTTTATTTAAACCTTTAAATGAGTTATGTAGACCGTAAACCTAAACTTGTCAAAACCCTCGATTTTCCAAATCTTCACAAGATCAAAACTATGATTTTTAAAGGACATCAAATTCGCCTCGACAAAATTGAAACCCTTAAGCACGCTATTAACGAATTCAAACTTGGAACTGAGAAGTAAGCCTATCTACCAGTACCCACAAAAATCAGTCAACACTAATCAAATCAAACAATTAACAAATAGTAATTCAACCTAAACCCAAACTGCCCAAAAAGCGCACTAATCTATGAAAGAACTTCAAAGCGTAAACAAACAAAATCCACAGTTCCACATTGTTTCCACAATGCCTATATAAAGAAATAAATTCTACGCAACCACGGAAAAGAGCTGAACAGTTAACCACATCTCAAATCAT
>JAGTQS010000020.1 GCA_018397055.1 Candidatus Bathyarchaeota archaeon
AATACAGCTTCAAAAACACATGCAACCCAGAACCAAAAATAAAACATAAATTTGCCAAAGTTTAGTCATTCATTTCTGTCGTAGAGAGACCCGCCTGCGTATAAACGTCCAATAGGAGTAGAACCCAAGCCAAAGCGTTGACAGGACAAACACAACGAGAGAATATGAGCTGAAAGAGAAGATGGCAAGCACCCAAATGTTAAGGAGGACGTAAACAAGAAGGTTCAACAAGAAAGAACGTTTTTGCCACCCATATTGCTCAATAACATGTATAGCTTCCAATGCCGCGGACCCCTTATCGTTCAGAACATATCGGCCGTCCGAGTTTGATTCAATCAGACTTTGCATCTTTTTAAGGTGAAAATCTAAGGCACCGCTGCTTTCAACATTAATTGCCCGTTTAAGCTCGCTGAAACCGAGAGGCGACTTAGCAAGCCTCTTCAGTATCTTTATCCTTAAAGGATGCGAGACAGCGTCAAAAACTTCATCAGAATTTAAAGAAAACTCTTCTTTTTCAGTCATGTCATATCAAAATCTTCTACGTAGACCGAAAATATATTTCTATCATCCTTGACTTAATAGTCAAGAAATCTTGACTTAGCAGATTCATTACCACGTCGGGCTAACTATGCGAATCAGACAGCATCCTTTTTATGATCAATTTACTGATTCGTTTCATTCTAACTTTTCAATAAAATTACATGCCTTGTCCTGATCATTATAAGTAGGAAGGAACCTATAGACATTCATAATAAACCGGAAAATACGTTATTATATATTGGTGGGTTGGGCTAGAATGGATATTTTTCGAACTCTATGGGCTATGTTGATGAACCCGAAAGAATTTTTCAACGGCATCCGTGTTGAAGGCTGGAAGCCTTGTTTTGTCTTCTTTGTTTGCGTAACCTTAGTTATCTCTGTTGTTACGCCGGTTGTGAACTTTTTGGGTATTGAAAGCACAGACTTGTCTTCTTCATATCAAGCTCAGATTATAGCCTACAATTTCGCAAAGGACAGCCTTGTTCCATTGTATGGTGATTACGCCTACATGTTTGAGACTGTTCTGATTTTTGTTCTTTCGCTCCTGATTTTGGTTTTCATAACATTGTTTTTGCACGCGGTCTATACGATAATAGGTGGTTCAGGACCAATTCTTAACGCTTAGAAGGCAGCATGTTATGGGGTTGGCCCATGCTTGTTTGGTGGTTTTCTCCCTTACCTATCATTGTTTGTGGCATTCTACTCGTTTGCCATGCAGTTTTATGTCGGTCCCTTAGTTCTTTACAACGCAAAAGAGGGAAGAGCCATCTTTGTCTTTGTAGCCTTGATTGCTGCAGTCTTCATCGAAATGTTTACTCTTGGAACCACAGCGGGCTTTTAGGAAACTAGACAACTTTTACATAAAGTAAAACATAAAAGGCGTTTAATAACAATCATTGAAGACAAATCAGTTATGTAAAGGCGTCTAGCATTGAAAAGTCTTGTTATTGGAGACCTAAACGTTGACATAATTGTTTCAGGAGCTCCGCAACTGCCCGTTTTAGGCCATGAGATTTCATGCGAAGACATCCGAACCGTTATGGGCGGAGCAGCCTCCATATTTGCTTGCAGACTTGCGCAGCTAGGCGGAAACGTTGACATTTTTGGTAAACTGGGAAACGACGCAAACGGCAGCGTAGTGCTAAAAAATTTCAGGTCAAGCGGCGTTGGCATGGACAAGGTTAAAGTGCTTGACAACTTTAAAACGGGCATAACGATTTCTTTAACGTACCCAAAGAACAGGGCTCTTATAACGTACGTTGCTGGAATCGATAATCTGACCATGTCTGATGTTGACCCCAACATTTTTTCTGGATATAATCACCTTCATGTCTCTTCGATTTACATTTTGAGAAAAATGCTTAGCTCATTTTCATGGCTGTTTTCCGAAGCCAAAAATCACGGGTTAACAACTTCCTTGGATACGAACGCTGACCCGCTGAACAAATACGAGTACATAGACGAAATCTTAAGGCATGTTGACATTTTCCTTCCAAACGAAAAAGAGGCTAAAGCCATCACGGGCAAAACCAGCGTTCGCTCAGCTCTTGAAAAGTTAAGAGAAAATGTTCCAGTAGTGGTCATAAAACAGGGTGGAAAGGGAGCAATTGGGAAGGACGGCAAAAGAACAGTTAAGGTTAAGCCGCTACGAATTGAGCCTGTTGACACAACAGGAGCAGGAGACTCTTTCGACGCAGGCTTCATTTATTACTATTTACATAAGAACCGGGACTTTAAAGCCTCCATGGAGTTCGCTAACGCATTAGGCGCCCTCTCATGCCTATACGTAGGAGGCGCTGAAGAAAGGATAACCGAATCCGACGTGACCAAATTCGTAGCTCAGCAGAAAAGGATGGAAAAGACAAGATGAATGCGCTTTATGAGCTTATTAACTTGCCAAAAGATAAACGAGCAGAAATGGGAGTCGAGTACACGCCTTCGGAAATTGCGGCGCAACCTCGGTTGTGGATAGAAAACTTCGAGACCCTGAAAAGGCAGAAAAAAGAAATTCTGAATTTTTTAGCTAAAAATGTTTTTTCTAAGCCGAACCCAAGAGTCACTCTTACAGGCGCAGGCTCATCTGCACACGTAGGGTTGTCCGTTCAAAACCTGCTGAAGTTCATGTGGCAGCTAGACGTAGACACCCGACCCACAACAGACATCGTCACACATTGGGACTCAATTTTTCTCAAAAACGCCGATAACACGCTGGTTTCTTTTGCGCGGTCAGGAAACAGCCCTGAAAGTATGACGGCGATTGAGATTGCTGAAACGTTTTGCCCAAAAATATCTCACATAGTTGTAACCTGCAACAAGGACGGGGCAACCGCAAAGTTTGGCAGAGAAAGAAGAAACGCTTTTCTCATCCTGCTTTCAGAAGAAACCAACGATAGTGGTCTAGCGATGACAGCTTCATTCACCACGATGTTGATGACCGCCCAATATTTGGCATACATAAAAAACCTGAACGAATATGAAAGAATAATAAAGAGCGTTTCTGAAGCAACCCAAAGGCTATTTGACAATTACTCAAGCCTAATAAAAGACATTGCAGAAACAGAGTTCGAAAGAGCAGTTTTTTTAGGAAGCGGATGCCTACACGGCTGCGCGGTTGAGTCAGCCCTGAAACTGCAGGAGATGACAGATGGCAAAATAATCTGTAAAGCCGACACGTTTCTAGGGGTTAGGCATGGACCAGAAGCTGTAATAAACGATAAAACATTAGTTGTTTACCTACTTTCGTCAAACCCGTTTGTCAGAAAGTACGAGCTAGACTCAATGAAAGAAATAAAAGACAAAGAACTCGGCATGACTAAACTGGCGATATGCAATAAATTAGACGGCGAGGCCTCTGAAAACGTGGATCAAAGCCTAGAATTTGATAGAGAAGGAAAACTCAAAATTCCAGATTCATGCAGACCCATCATGGACGTTACAGTTGGCCAGATGCTCGGACTCTTCAAATCCCTAGCAATCGGGCTAAAACCTGACAACCCAAGCGTTAAAGGCGTAATCAACAGAGTCGTAAAAGGAGTAAAAATATACCATTACAGAAAACCAAGAAAAAATCTTGGCTGACAAGAGCCTCATATAACGAAGCCTTCTCACAACTAGCATAAATTCCACAGTTCCACATTGACTCCACAGCGCCTATATAAAGAAAAAAAAATTCTGCACGCACGGAAGCTAAAAGAAACGACGGTTTCTTGAATATACAAAAACAGACTCTTGCTTCTTAGGTTCCCAGCTAAATTTTTCTGCTCATTATATATGCGTCTTCTCCGTCTGAGTAATATCCTTTAATGGTTCGTTCGATCTCAAATCCAGTTCTCTTATAAAGGCTCAGAGCCACAGTGTTGCTTACTCTAACCTCTAGAAAACAACTTTTAACATCGTAGGATGTAGACATGGCTTTCAAAGCCTCCTTTATCAAGGCTTGCCCAATGCCGAGGTTTCTGCTTTCAGGAAGCACAGCAATAGAGATTATATGCCCCTTTTTAACGATACCAAACGGTTTGAGACTCATACCTGAAAAACCGCTTTCGATTCTGCACATGATGTAGCCAACAACCACACCGTCTTTTTCAGCCACTATGAATGTTTCCGGGTACCTCTCATAAAGATCAATGAAGAACCCGTTGGAATAATTTTCTGGTAAACAAACTTGGTTAATATAAACAACCTGATGCAGGTCTTTAGGCTCAAACTTTCGAAGCACAAACAGAGACGACAAACAGACCCAGCTTCAAAAAGTTATTTTCCGAAAAAAAGGGAACCATGAAAGATTTATCTTTTTCTCAACCCTCTTCAATTCACAGTCCTAATAAGAGGCACAGTCAAGTTTCCATTCGGAACAAACAATACTTTACCGTTTTTCCCAGCGACGTCAGAAGCGTAACGGTAAGCCTCGTTAGCTGTCCTCAAGTTTTTGACGCTATGAACCTCAGCCAAAAGGTAGTCAGGTACAACCGAGACCAGAAACAATTTATTGGTTTGAAAAACTGATAGTAGACGGTAAGCCATTAACCTGCCTACGCTGAAGTTTCTTTTTATTTCCTTCTCCAAGACATTAGGATTATCGTACTTCGACAACGCTGCAACGAAATCAGCGTTTCCAAGCCCATAAATGCACTCAGCTACCAAAACTGCTGGTTTTCCTCTCTTGCATAAATTCAAGACCACATCTAAACACCTGCAAGCCTCGAAAAAGCTAGCGTCAAAGGGAAAACCGCCTGGACTCAGAAAAACAACGTCAGCCCTATTTTCAACGGGAACTCTGCAAATTGTGTCAGCAAGATTAACAGCTTCTCTAAACGAATCTTCGATGTTCCCGGCGAAGGCTTTAACAACCTCAAACCCGCCGTTTCTGACTATGTTCAAACTGAAGTCTACTCTGGCAAGCCTCGCAGCCTCAACGGCTTCTTCATAAACAGGATTTCCACCAACAGTTCCACGGTCAGCCTTGCTGTCTAAAGCGAAAACGAAACTGCTTCGAACTGTTTCAAGGCTCGACAAGCCAGGTAAAACTAGATTTATGCCGCCGCTGTAGCCAACGAACGGATGAGGCTCAACAACTCCCGCAACAATCTTTACATCAGCCTCAGCGAAGACCTTGTTTACGAAAACATCTGTTCCACGAGAGGTTCGGCCCAACTGCGTGCGCTCTGTCTTCTCCGGATTGTGGCTGATAATCTTGACTCTTGACGAAAGGCCTTCTCCAAGAGTCGGCATCTGCTGCCAAGCTGGAAAGTCGCGGAAAGGATCGTACGCAAGAATTACTGTAACGTTTTCATCTTTAACCCCGGCAGAGCCTAGTTCATTCAACAAAGATGAAACCATCATTTGATTAGTCGAGGTGTCAGAGTCTTTAAGGACCAAAGCCACCTTGCTTTCGGGCTTAACAATCTCGACCAGGCGCTTAGTTCCAATAGGGTTAGCCAAAGATGAATCGATTTCTGATCGAGGATTTTTAGCTGCATCCACATGATTTGGTTCAAGGGTTTTCAGCAAATTCTGCGTTGGGACTCTTACACAAACCTCAGTTTTTCCATAAGGCAGCCAAACCTCAACCAAAACTCGCTCGCTCCTGCTGATGGCTATGTGTTCTACTAGAACCCATTTAAACGTAACGAACGATTATCAAAAAGAATAGACATTTCATGTATGCTCCCTGAAAAACTGGCCTATTTTCTCAGCTAATAAAACCGAAGCGGTCTTCTGCGCCTCTTCTGTCTGGGCTCCAATGTGCGGCGTACACACGACGTTCGGCAACTGCACAAGTTCGAGGTTCACAGGCGGCTCAGAACAGAAAACGTCTAATCCCGCGCCGCCAAGTTTTCCAGACTTTAGAGCTTCCAACAGCGCATTTTCGTCTATGACGTTTCCCCTTGAGGTGTTGATTAGAATCGCGCCTTTTTTCATAATTCCAAATTCTTCTGCGCCAATCATGTTTGACGTTTGCTCAGTGAGTGGAACATGAACTGAAACTATGTCGCTTCTCATAAGCAGCTCTTTTAACGGAACAAACTTGGCGTCAAGCAAGTCAAGTAGTTCTCGGCTTGGAGGAGTACGTTTCGTAATAAGAATCTTCATCCCTAAGGCCTTAGCGATCTTTGCAACCCTAGTTCCAATGTTCCCAAGCCCAATTAAGCCCAAGGTTTTACCATTAAGCAACGTGCCTTCAAGCTCCTTCTTCGCCCATCTGCCTTCCTTCAAGCAACGGTCAGCGTACGAAATTTTTCTTACAAGGGTCAACATCAACCCAACGGTTAATTCAGCCACAGAGTCAGCTGGAGCCTCAGGGGTATTCAAAACCGCTATCCCGCGCTTCTTTGCGGCTTCCAAGTCTATGTTGTCAACGCCAGCTCCAACTCGGCCAATGACCTTCAGTCGGCTTCCTTTCTCTATTAGCCGCCCGGTCACCTTGGTTCGGCTTCTAACCACAACTGCATCGTAGTCTTTAATTATTTTTTCCAGTTCAGACTGCTCAATCGAGGGTCGAACATCAACCAAAAACCCGAACTGCCTAAGCCTCTCAACGCCCTCAACTTCGACGGGGTCGCAGACAAGTATCTTGACAGGCATCTTTTTCTCTCTCAAACTTGACGTTTTCAAATCATCTGTAAATTTTCTCTTATAGCCTTTATTGTTTAATTCAGTGTAATCAGCACACCAATGCATAGGCTCAGATTGAAAAATAATATATTTTCACAAATGTTATTTTTCCATTGAGAAAGAAAATGTTAAAGTTTGGAATAGACCTAACCATATGGCCTTGGGAATACCAGTCTTTTAACGAAATTTTAGAGTTTGCTCAGCTCGCCGAAAAATCCGGCCTAGACTCTGTATGGATGTCAGACCACCTCATGTACACGGTTCCAAACAAAGGTTCACTGGAAGCATTCTCTTCGTTAGCAGCTGTTGCCGCAAGAACCAAAAATATTACGATAGGAACAAAGGTCGTCTGTGCGCCCTTTCGGCATCCTGCACTACTCGCAAAAGCGGGCGTAACCCTAGACATAATTTCCAACGGCCGCTTTGTGTTGGGAATCGGCGCAGGCTGGTTTAAAACAGAGTTCGATGCCTACGGCTTTCCATTTGACAAAAAGGTAAGCGTAACACGTGAAACCGTTGAGATAGTCAAGATGCTTTGGGAAAAGCCAACCGTGAACTACGACGGCGAATTCTTCAAGATAAAGGATGCCGCTTGTCTGCCTAAGCCAGTGCAGAAGCCTCACCCGCCAATATGGATCGGTAGCTCAGGTCCACGCATGCTTAAACTAACTGCTGAGATTGGAGACGGGTGGGTAATACCGAACCCTACTGTAGAAGAGTATAGACAAAAGCTGGAAACGATAAGAAACCACGCCCGTAAGATGGGCAGGAACAGTGAAGGCATCGAGGCTGCATGTTATGTCTATGCAAGTCTGTCAACTGACTCTGAAGAGGCTTGGAAAACCGCTGAAGAACAAATTTTGCCTGAAAGAAGGCGTGCAATCGGGGCTGACTTGTCTTTGGAACGCCTTGGGGAAATCTGTTTTATCGGAAACCCAGATGATTGGATAGGCCGAATTGAAGAGTACGCTAAAGTAGGAGCTGACCACATAATTGTGAAAACCGTCCCAACAAACCACGAAAAACTGAGACTCTACGCAGAAAAGGTAGTCCCATATTTTAGGAACAAAGAATAGCCTTACGCGGCGTCAACAGTTAATGGTTAGATTTTGCCGGTCACTTTTATCTTGCCTTTTTTAACAGTTCCATGTATTCACGTGCAACTTCTAGGTCCTCAAGGGCTTCTTCAGCTTCGCACATTGGCTTCATTTCTCCTTTTATGGCTTTAACAAAATTCATAGACTGCTGCCTCATAGCGTGTATCCAAGGAAGTTGCGGGATAACGGTTTGAGGCGTAACCCCTCCTCCTGGGTCGCGGAAAATTTCCACTTTTCCTGGACGGTTGTAGGCAAGAGGGGCGGGAAGCCTTATCTTTATCCATCCACGCTCAAAACATACAAGTGCGGTTTCCTGCCAGTCAAGTGTAGTAGAATAGGGCGACATTTCGATGACTCCTGTCACATTGTTCTGGCTCCTAGCAACTAATAGTACGCCAGAAGGCTCAGCGTACTCGACATGATACGATTCTCCGAAAAGATGCCTCAGCAGGTTGATTTGGTGAACATAGTAATTCATGAAGCTCAAATATTCCTTGTAAGTTTCCTCATCCATGTCGCTTGCTGGAGGGTCATATTCAAGATGTACAGATTCATCGCTTTTAATAAGATCAGCAAAACCATTCTGAATCCAGTCCCCAGGCGGCATCAAAATTCGTACATAACGCATCCTGCCAAGCTCGCCTGACCGTTTCAGCCTGTCAACCTCAGCTTTAACGTACATTGTAGCAGGGTCGCTTCGTTTGTGATAGCCAACCATGAGCCACGTACCACTTTTATTGACAGCTTGAACAATTTTTTCTCCAACCTCGATTGAGCCAGCAAGAGGCTTCTCGATGAAAACCGGCACACCAACCTTAAGCAATTCAGGAACCAGTAAGCCATGCCGCGTGAACTGCTGAACAGCCACGATGCCGTCAAGCCTCTCCGCAGCCAACATCATTTCATGGTCTCTATAGACACGTGGAACGCCGTACCTTGATGCCACCCTCTTTGCCAGCTCAGGGCGCAGCTCAGCAATCGCAACGACCTCGCAGTCTGTTACAGTGGCATAATTTTTAAGATGTGCACATTGCCCCATTGTGCCAACGCCAACAAACCCTATTCTGACCTTGTCCAATCTTAATCACCAACCTCTAATATTCCTCGATAAGAATTTATTTCTAGTCTAGCCTAAAAATCTGCAAAAACTTAATTCGCATTAAAAGACCAAAACAAAGTTTCAAAGCATTTTGAAAAGCAGCTGGAGCCTCGGGCGGGATTTGAACCCGCGATCCACGGCTTACGAGGCCGTTGCTCTAGCCGCTGAGCCACCGAGGCATACAGGCATATAGTTAATGCTTTCAGGGGTCCTCATGAACCTTTTGTCGCTTTCATATTTAACAGTTTTTTAAGTAAGAATACTTTCGGTGTGAAGATTCTTTAATGGCTGAAACCATTAATCAATATACGGAGGGGCATTTGTGAGAAAGGTCGCTGAGCTTGGAGAAAGAAAGGTAATCCAAGTCATCATCAACAGTTTAGACAAGATGCCTAACATGCCTGTTCCATTCGGGGACGACGTGTCGGCAATTAAAATAGGTAAAACTACATTGGCAGTTGTGAAGATGGATATGCTTGTTGGAAAAACCGACGTTCCACCAGACATGAGCTTAAGGCAGGCAGCGCGAAAGGCCATTGTCATGAACGTAAGCGACTTTGCGGCTAAAGGCGTCAAACCCATTGCAGCGCTAGTTTCTCTTGGTTTGCCCAAAACTTTTAATGAAGAAAATTTAAAGCAGATTAGTTTGGGCCTAAATGAAGGCACAAGGGAGTACGGAGCCTACATTATTGGCGGCGACACAGGTGAAGCTTCAGACCTCGTAATAAGCTGCTCTCTCATCGGAGTCTGCGAGAACCAGATTTTGGTGAGAAGAAGCACAGCCCAGCCAGGAGACATAGTTGCAGTCACAGGAGAATTCGGAAAAACAGCTGCAGGCCTCAAGGTTCTTCTTGAGAAATTGAAGGTTCCAAAAGAAATCCAGAAGCCTTTAACTGAGGCTGTTTTTTGGCCTAAGGCGCGGCTTAAAGAAGGCATAACCTTAGCACAAGCAGGATTCTTGTCGTCTTCAATTGATTCAAGCGACGGCTTGGCGTGGAGTCTTCATGAACTTTCAGTCGCCAGCGACATCGGGTTCACAATTGACTTTGTGCCTTTAGCATCAGAGGCCATAGAGTTCGCCAAATTGTTTAATCTTAATCCGCTTAACCTTGGGCTTTACGGCGGCGAAGAATACGAGCTAGTTGTCACGGTTAAACGTGAGTTTTGGGATAAGGCGAAAAAAGCGATAGAGAACCTCGGAGGCAAACTAATAAAAATCGGCGAAGTCACTGAGGAGAAAAGGCTTATTGCCAAAATCGGTGGAGAAACTCTGCCAATAGAACCTAAGGGCTGGGAACACTTCAAAAATTAAATTTTTCGACCATAGAAAATTTGCGACACGAAAATTTTTGGTTCACTCATCTGTTTTTACGATTACTTCTGCAGTTCACTTAAGGTTTCGATTATCTCTGAAAGTCGGGTTATCTCGTACATTGCCTTTGCTCCCGGCTTAACTGGCTCTTCGATAGCTGAGTCTCCTTGTCTTATTCTGGCCGTGATGATTCCAGCCTCGTTGGCGCACTGGATTTCTTTGTTCGGCCGGCTGCTTACATAGACGGCTTCCTGCGGTTTTGCCTCCAAGTTCTCCAGGCACTTCGCGAAATGTTTCACGCTAAGAACATCTGTTTTCAGGTCTTCAGCTATGACAACGGAGTGAAACAGGTGATGAACACCGAGCTGTATGAGTTTCTGCCACTGTTTAACCGATCTTCCATCTGAAACTATGCCTAGCTTGTATTTTTGGTCTCTGAGCTTAACCAAGGTTGGAATTGTGTCTGGAAACGGTTTCAGGTAAACATCGCTTGTTTCTCGGTAAGCAACCACTCCTGCAGCGATGACGGCTGGGTTCCACCTTAACCCTAAACGTTCAAGCAAGCTGTCGAAATGTTTCGTATAGTGCGGTCCATACTTAGCCACAATCTCTTCGAGAATCTTGTAACCAGTCTCTAAATCTATGGGAAGACCAGCCTCAATCATGGCTCTAACGGCGTTTAGCCTAGTCATCCTCATCTGCAAAGACGAATCGTACAACGTGTCCTCAATATCGAAAATTACAGCTTTTATTTTCAATCTTCTACCTTACCACCTTTGTTAGTTTTTCAGGTTTATCAGGATTTAACCCCCTCAAAACGGAATTGTAATACGCAAACAATTGGATAGGAACCACATACAAGAGCGGTGAAAAAACTTCAGGCAACCCGCTTGGCGCCAAAACAACGTCGTCGGCTGCCTCAAAAAGACCGGCGCAACTAACGTCCTTTTCTGTTATCAGAACAACCGGGGCGCCGAAGCTTCTGAGACTTCTGCAGAGTTCAAGTTCAGTTTCCAGTTCATCCGGAGAAACAAGCATAATTATCAAGGTTCTCTCATCAACCAGCCTCATTGGGCCATGCAGGAACTCTCTTGTCGCAAATCCTTCTGCGAAGACCATGCATGTTTCCTTGAGCTTCAACGCTGCCTCCAGCGCTGTCGCATAGTTCGGTCCGCTGCCCAAGATGAAGATAACGTTTTTCTGTTTGTACTTTTCAGCCAATTTTTGGATTTGGGGGCTCAAAAACTCTAATGTTTGGTTAACGAGTTGAGGAGCAGAGAACAACTCATTTCTTGTTTGGCTAAGCATTTCTGTGCTGAGATTTTCCTTAGCAAGCTCAACAGCAAACATAAAAATCGACATGAGCTGCGTAACATAGGTCTTTGTGGCTGGAACAGCCTTCTCTTTGCCAGACCTTGGAATAAGCTGATACTTAGACATTTTTGCAAGTCTGCTTTTTCTCGTATTCGTTATAGCCAACAGCGTCATTCCACGGCTAATAGCAGCTTCAGAGGCTTCTATTATGTCTGAGCTTTCACCTGACTGCGAGATGGCAATCAACAAGACCTTTCTCCGCACTTTAAGGGGAACCCAACGCTGAAACTCTGAAGCTGGAAGAATACTTGTTGAAAAGTTTGTAAGCTTCGACATGGCGTACTGGCTAGCCAGCCCAGCGTGGTAACTGGTTCCGCTGCCAGTAATGTAGAACATTTCGTATCCTTCGGATTTAACTGCCTGAGCGATTTTTCGAGCGGTCTTCGCCTCGGCTTTTATTGTAGCCTCTAGAACCGTTGGCTCTTCCAGTATCTCTCTTAACATGTGGTGTTGCGGTTTTTTCACTTGTGTAACCGATTTTGTGGAGACCTGCAAATCGTCAACACTACGCGTAGTAAATTAGTTCTTCCCGTTCCAACCGCCTATGTAGCTTGTCTACGGCTTTGTAGACGTCCTCCTCTTTTTTGGCACCCGTGCAAACCAGTTTGCCACTGGCGAAAAGCAGGATAACAACCTTCGGTTCGTCCATACGGAAAATTAAGCCTGGAAACTGTTCAGGTTCGTACATGGTTTTCCCAAGCGTAAAAGCGGATTTTTCAAGGTCAATCATGCCGCCAAGGTTGGCGGAGGCAACTATGTTTTGGATTTTAAGTTCGGGCTTGCTGATAATGACAATCCCGTTTTTCTTAAGTTCCCTAATGACCTTCATCACTGCCCCTCTCGCTTCCTTTTCAGACTTTGCTCCAGTACAAACCATCTTGCCCGAGTTGAAAATGAGGGTGGCAGTTTTCGGTCTCTTAAGCCTGAAAACTAAGCCAGGGAACTGTTCGGGGCGGTACTCAACACCTGGATAACTTTTTACAACTGCTTTTAAATCAATTTTCTGGTTAAGGGTTGCGGAGGCAACCACGTTTTCAATTTTCACTTTAGCTTGAATTTGCGGCATTTCGTCACCTTCAAATATAAAAGCTTTGCTATTCCAACTGGTTCTTTATAAAGGAATTTATTAAGAGCCATTTATACTTAATGGTCAATTGGCTGTTTCCACGTCTTTATTAGGCTTTTCCGGCCCTTGAGTTTCTTTTACTTCTTCTTTTGAGCCTGTAAGCTCAAGATAAACTAATAACATAAGCAAAATGATGATAAGAAAATGTCTAAGAGAAAGGACGAATATGCCCAGATTTACCATAGGCGCGTCAAATTTACTTAAGATTCCCCCTAAGTGTGGGAACGAAAAAATCACCTTACCTATCACGTAGCTTTCTGGGCAACCCGCAACGTTGTAGGTTCCTCCTCTAGGGAATCCGTACCACGACCAATCGTCCACTATAGAATTGGCGTCTCCCTTAGTAACGATGTACCATGTGCCGTTAACTTGGTATTTGTCTACTGCCCTGTGAACAATGGGTATGCCATCGTAGTCTCTAGGGTCACGGTAAATGATTATGTCGCCATCGCCAGCATGGGCGTACAATGATTCTCCGGTTACTCCACCCTGAATGATTAACAGGTCTCCAACATTCAACGTTGGCTCCATGCTTCCTGATATCGGAGTGTGAAGGGGAGTTGAAGTCTTCAGAATCAACATCAAGACGCCCTGCAAGACGAAGTTAGCAACCAAAAGAAGGGTGAGAAGCAAGAGTAAAGCGACTAAACCGTTTTTTCTTAGATCCCTAATTTTCTGAAACAGACCGATTTTTTCGGAATGTGTCTTCAATCAGCCGTAACTCCAACGTGTTTTTTGACCTATTGATTAATTGAAACGTTAGGAGATTTACGTTCACTCTTTCTTAAACGTCTTACGTAGAAAAAAGATTTAATTCCAGACTCATTTTTGGCCCTTATTTTCCTTTGAGATTTGCTCTGGCAATGCTGCTTTTCGAGCGTATGTAACATAGCCCGTGTGTCCGGTCATCAATGTTTCAGGCCTTGTCTTTCCCCTAATTGCCTGTATCCCCCTAAGAAGGCACTCAATAGTTTCAATGTCTACAAATCCAGTTTCTTCGAGCGCCTCAACGGTTTTAACCACCTGATCGATTGTGGGACTAAAAGAAACAAGCGAGCCGCTTCCCTTTAACGCACTATATGCGTGTGGAATAACAAGCCAAGGCGTTGCAAGGTCTAAAACAACGGAGTCCACGCCTTTTTCTTGTATTCCCCGAGTTATATCCTGGTTCTTGATTTCTACATATTCAGTCACGCCTGCTTTTTCCAAGTTCTTTTTCGCTGCTTGGATGAATTCAGGTCTGATTTCGTAGCTGTAGACGCGTCCTGAAGGTTTCACGTAGCTTGCCAACGCGGTTGTTAAGGCTCCTGTTCCTGTTCCAGCCTCAACAACCTGGCTTCCTGGCTGAATGCCACTGAACATTACGATTAAGGCGATGTCTTTTGGGTATATTATCTGGGTTTTTCTTGCCATCTTGAAAACGTAGTCTCTGATGCTTGGCTTAAGTGCGACGAATTCTGTGCCTAGGCTGCTTTTAATCCGTGAGCCGTATTCCTTGCCTATAAGGTCTTTAAGGTGAATGAAGCCCCTATGTGTATGAAGGTCTTTGTTTTTTTCAATTTTAACTAGGTAGCTTCTTCGCCTATCCAAAAAAAGGAGGACATTACTTTCCTCATGAATCGTTTCTTCCAAGGGACAACTCCTGCGTAAAGTTGCGCTCAACTAGTGTTGAACACCAGCCATTTGTTAAGGGTTATGGTTACCAAAAAAGATTATTTCCCTCAAATTATGCCTCTTCATCCCTAATCATATTTTGTACGCTTTTCCTTTTTCAACAATAACTGTTTTCTTTTCCGTTTTCTGAAAAAACGCGGGGTTTTCCGTGTGGACTGGAAAAACACTCTTAGGATTAATTTGTTCAATCATTTTTATTAACTCGTTTCTATGCATGTGCCCGGATGCGTGGAGCTGGTGAAACTTTATTTTAAAATGGTCAAGCCAGTTGTGCATGACTTGGTCTTCTATGTCTTCCTCGCTGAAAGGTTCGCTCATACTGTGTATGAAGTGGCTTCCCTCGTCAGGGTTGATGTCTATAAGTTCGCAGAACTGGTAGAAATCAAGGTCCATTACCAAATCGCCCTGGTTTTCGTGAACATCGTCAGCTGTAACCATCTTATTCATAAAGAGTCTTTCCCAAACGAAGTAGTCTTCTTCGCAATAAGTTCCACTCTTCTTTCTCTTAAAATACACAAGAACATTCTTGTCCCTTAGAGGATTAGGAAAACTCAAGTGTTCATCCTCAACAAGCTTGGTCAATAAATAGGCCAACCGTGGAAAAATAACGATTTTCCTGCCGTTTTGTTTCGCAACCTCATATATGGTTCTGAACCTATCCATGTCTCTTCCGTGGTGTGCCACGAAAACAATCTTGTTTGTGCCTGAAACAATCTCGTTACCTTTTTCTTTAACTTCAGACTCTGAATAGTTAAGCCGAGTTTTTTTCTCAACAACCCTTGTTCCCTCAGTTACCAAAGCAACTGGCCTGCTTTCAGTAGCCTTCTCCACAAACTCCTCGGTCATCTCCTTTTTGGGACCGTGAGCTCTTAAGTCTCCGGTGTAAACGATTCTTCCTTTTGAGGTGTGAATGATGAAACCGTAGGCTCCTGGCACTGAGTGATCAACGTGGATTGGTTCAATTTCCAGTTGGTCTATCTTTAATGTGTCTCCTGTTCTAAACGTCATGTAAGGATGTTCTCCAAGAGATACGGAAGCGGTATCCTCCATAGTTTCGAGAAATAATTTTGTTCCTGAACCACAAAAAACCGGAATCTTCTCGTCTATGAAGACGATGTGCGCGACGTGGTCAAAATGAGCGTGTGAGAGAAAAACCGCGTCAAAACTTGGTTCAGAATACCGAAGGTCGGTGTACTCTAACTGGCTCTTGCTGTAAAGCCCTTTGATTTTTGGTAAGAGGTCAAACTCGAAATAGTCCTTTAAACCACAAATCCACCTTGGCATCAGCGAACCTGTAAAGTAGTCTTTCCCCATCGTGAAGGACTGCCCAAAATCGAAGAACACTTTTACTTTTCCGTCTTCTAAGAGAATTTTGTTTCCACCTATCTCGTTTACTCCACCATAAAAAGTTAAGGTTGTTTGTTTCAACTTTTTCCCCTATACAGCATTGCGTTCAATGATTAATATGCAGTTTTTATTTAATATTAGTCTCTAATTTCACGTTAATTTTTCCGCAAACGCTGGAAATTGCGAGAAGAATGTGAGGAGGAGTAAAGAAACTGAAGACCTTGATGTACCGCGGCGACCTTGCCTTTTTCACGTTCTCAACGCTTCCTCCAGCTTCTAAGTATCCGTTAACAAACGCCTTCGTCACCTTTTGGGCAAAATCAGCGGAGGAAAGAAACCCGTAATGTCCCGAGTAAAAAAGAAGTTCTGCTAAGTCCCAAGCTTGGTCCCCTCCTTTTTCAGCTTGTTCTAAGTCTAAAAACCAGATTTTGCCATCTGGACCTACAATTATGTTTTCAGGCTTACAATCTCCTAAAGCCAAGTTAAGCCTGTGAACCTTCGCAATTTCACCTCCAACTTGCTTAACCTTTTCAATAAGATCAGGTTCAATCTGTCTCGACGAGTATAATTTTTTAATTATGTTTGAGAGGCTTTCGCCATCGATAAATTCTTGAAAGATTAACCTTTCCTTTGGGCTAACGTGGATAATTAAAGGCACATTACAGCCGTTTTTAGACAAGTAAAGATTGTTTGCGTATTCCCTCTCCAGCCTCGACTTGCCTAAGACGGAGAATCCGCGTGTACCAAACGCCCACAATTTAAGTGGGAACCATTTCCACCCGTACCAGTCTTTGAAAACCTTAACGACAATTTTTTGTTCTCTGCCGAATCTATGAATCTTCAGCGAGTATACAGCGTTCAAGGCGCCGCCTAACTTTTCAAGGTCGACTTTGGAGTCACGGTTTTCAGGGAAAGCCTTCTTCACGAAATCTTCGATTGATATCTTTTCAGAAAGCGACACAAGCCCAAGCGGCGTAGAAATAAAAATGTGCTTTTTTGTTTCCTCAAGTTCTGGCAAACGAATCATTTTTAGACTTTCAGGGTCCCTGAAGTATTCAACATAACGTCCATAATCCTCTAGAAGTGAAAGCACCATCTTTGGAAAAACCTCCAAACTGTGGCGGAGAAAAAGGTTACGGGCACTTTTAAAAATTAAGAGTGCCCTTTTTCTTCTCCGAACAGAGTCGATATGTCTCGCCATGATCTTGATGAATCCGTCAGATTGTTTTATACACCCTTCTTTGGCTAGTATTTTCAACGCAGCATCAAACCCGTTCATCATCCTGACCAAGTTTTCAGTTTTAGAGCCGGTTTCGAAGACTTTGAGAAACTTGTACATTACTGGCGGATAAAGTGAGGCTTTACGTGCCATCGCCTCGAACATGAAGTATTCAGGTTTGATGAGGAGCTCTTGAGATATTTCAGGATATTCTAGTACGAGGTTGTCAAGGTCTTCGGTTATCAGCCTCTTTTTCGCTTGGACTTCCTTCTCCCATAAAAGGTCTTTATTGATTATAGGATCATAGGGGGTTAGCATGTTTTCAACTAGAAGCCCTCCCAGCCAGTCGCTGGCAACATCTTTTTCGAAGGTTTTCCTGTCGACTATAAGAAATGAGACTTCGCCGCCTTTGAATGGTTTTATTCGATACTTAAGAATTGTCCTCGGAGAATCAAGTATCATCAGTACATTAAAATGAGGGTTCTCTTTTTGGACACACATGAAAAGATCATAACATAAAGCTGCGACAACGTTAAAAGGCGAAGCCTCTTCTTTGCATAGAGCTTGAATTTCGCTTTGTGTTGAGTTATCTAAAACTTGTCTAGTCATGTTCAGCATTCCCTGGTTGCTATAGAAGATAGGGTATTCTTTGATTATTATTTCATTCGGTTAGGTAAAAATTCCTCGTAAACCTGAGAGTCAAAATCTCCTAATTCTTACTGAAGTCGTTGCGCATTATTGACCTTTATTATATTTAAGCAGACTTGTCTTCTTTAATGTAGAAAATGAATAGCTCTACCATTAAAGCAAGGGCGATCAGAACAGAATATTGGATGCCGGGAAGTAATTATCTGGAAATTTTAGCTAAGGCTCTATACGGTAAAATCGACGACGGAGACATTGTAGCAGTCTCAGAAAAGGCTCTGTCCACAGCAAAGAAGCGCATTGTTGACGAGAACTGCGTGCAGCCAGGGAAACTAGCCCGTTTATTAGCCCAATTTTGGATGAGGTTTGCGTGGGGACATTTTTTAGGTCGCATCTGCAATTTGAAAGAAAGGAACATCAGACAGCTTAGAGCCTATCCGTTAAAGGAAGGAAGCAAACACAAGCAAGTGACCCTTTGGTACTCGGGATTTTTAGAGAGCTTGCTTTGGGGTTCCGAGGGAGGTATAGATGCCAGTAACCTTCCCTACTCGTATGTCAGTCTGCCTCTTAACGACCCTTATGCTGTTGCCGAGGAAATCCGCCTTTTCTTAGAGGAAAAGTTAGGGAAGAAAGTCGCTGTTATGATTGTGGATACAGATAAAACATATTCACTACGCGGGTTTCACTTTACGCATAGACCGAAACCCTTGAAGGGCATTCACACGTTTAGCTTCTTTGCGTACGTCATCGGGAGAATGTATCATTTAAAACGTAGGTCAACTCCTTTAGCTTTTTCAGGGTTCGCCATTGACGTTAATACTGCTTTGGATTTAGCTGAAGCTGCGCACAGACGCCGAGGGTCAGGTGGTGGACGAACTGTGTGGGAAATGGCGGAAAGGTTTGGGGTCGGTGTGACCGAAGTGACTTGGAGCATGTTGAAAAACATGAGGCACAAACCCGTCGTCATATTTAAACGCAGCATTATTCAAAGAAATCGAGACTTTAAGAAAAGTTCTTAGGAAAAAGCTAGTATTGCCCTAGGGAACCGTCTCTTCGGGCCGCATCATATCCTAATTTGAAAACATAAACAGCGATGGGTGTGGCTGCAACTGTGAAAATCAAGAGATTAACCACGTTGTTCATGACAGCTGACGACGCGAGGCTTTGCCCCCCTTGTAGACACAACCTGATTCCATCCAAAGAATAGGTCAACGGAAAGAGTTTACCTATCCATTCGACGTACCATGGGAGAAGCTTCAACGGGTAGAAAACTCCTGAGACAAGCTGAGTTAACCATGAGAACACCCACGTTAACGGGTTTCCCTGTTTGGTCTTCATTATTACTCCTGCGCTTAGCACTCCTATAGCCATGTGGCTTGCTATTAGCAGAGCTGAAAGCACAATGACTGAAAGAAGCGATTCGATGCTTAGGGTAAAGGTTGCGCCGAGAAGGTACCCAGCGAAGAAGGAGATGAAGAGAAAGGCTGAACAGATTATGAAGAAGAAGCAGGTTTCACCAAGCAGAAACACTTTGAAGTCGGTTGCGGATGAAAGCACGGTCTCCATTGTGCCGTTAACTTGCTCTTCCCTGACGCTTTGGTTTATGCTTTGCACAGCGAAGAAAACGTATTGTTGAAACGCTATTCCAATCAGGGCAAACGTAAAGTATCCGCCAGTCACGTATCCTGCCTCCTGTATCTGCTGAGGCGAAGTGATCAACGAAAAAAGGTAATAGGTTGCCACGAACAGGAGATTACCCGTAATGTCAAGGGTAAGCCAAAACTTGTAGGTCCACCAGATCAAGAAGTCTCTGACAATGAACGAGATGACAACCTGGTAAGTTGGAAGTTTCTTACGTGGAGTCTCTGCCGACATAAGTTCCACTATTTTTCCGTGGTCCACCGCTTACCTCTCCTAATATGTCGCTACGGTTCCTTCTCTCCTAATTCTGTCCATTCCCCACTTGAAGGTTCGTAAGCCAATAGGCATGAAAACTAACGTAAAAAGAACGAGAACAGCAAAGTTGTAAAGGACAGGTGGCGAAGATAGTGTTGCTCCTGTGAGAAGGATCCTTCGCGCCGCGTCTAAGGCGTATGTATAGGGCATAGCCCATGCAAGCCCATATAGAATCGGGTAGCTGTGTAAATAGTTAAGTGGGAAAAGTACACCTCCGAGAAACTCTGTTATGCTTGCTAATAGAAACGTCATGGGGTCTCCTTTTTTGTATACGAGAATTATTCCAGCTGCCATTATGCCGATGCCTGCGTAGCTGACAATCATCATGACGAGTATGACTATGAAGGAAAGAAGGGTTTCAACCGTTACGATCAAAGGCGCCTTCAGAACTAGGACTCCGATCAGCAACGTGCCGACCATAAAGTAGGAGCTTACAATAAAGCCTCGAATAGACTGCCCAATAATGTAGGATCTTAACTTTATCATGGATGAAACTACGGGTTCAAGGGTTCCTTCCGAAACCTCATGCTGCAAAGAGTGGCTTATACGGCTGATGCACATCCAAAGATAGTTTGCGGTTGAAACACCCACGATGGCGAACGCCAGCCATGTAACGTCTCCGTACCCAGCTGAAATGAACCTGTTTGCGTCAACCTGAAGGCCCATGAAAAAATACATTGCTATAGAGGCTACGGTGCTCAGCGTTTCAGTTATCACCCAAGTCCTATAGGAAAGAAAGATTTTGAAGTTCGCCCAGAAGACAGCCCACGTGTGTTTCAGTTCAGATGAGCTACGTGGAAACTCTTCTCTGAAAAGCTCAATTATCTGGTCAACCTTCACGGCTGTTCTTCACCTCTTGCCAGCTTTACGAATATGTCTTCAAACGAAGGTTCAGACTGCCTTATTGCTGAAACCTTTATTCCCATCGACCTGATTTTTTCCGCGATCTCTGGGATGGCTTCGTACTCGTTTTCAACTTGAAGCCTTATGATGTGGGTGTGAGCGTTATTCGTTATTTCCAAAATTTTTTTGACTGCAGGCGTGTTCGCCAGTTTTTCCGCGATTTTCTGCAGGTCTAAGCTTTCTTTGACTTCAACTTCGACCGCTCTTATGTCTCTAAGCATTTCTCTAAGTTGAGAAGGCGATGAATCCGCGATAATTTTGCCTTTTCTCATTATCGCCACTCTGTCGCAGAGCTGCTCAACCTCAAACATGTTGTGGCTTGTAAAAATTATCGTCTTTCCAAGCTGGGTGTTAAGAGCCTGCAACAGTTTCCTCGTGTCTACAGCGCTTATAGTGTCCAGCCCAATTGTAGGCTCATCCATGAACAAGATTGACGGGTTATGAAGCAGCGCCCTTGCAAGCATGACTCTAACCTTCATGCCTGTTGAGTATTCTTTAACAAGCTTTTTCCTGTCCTCAGATAAATCGAAGAACTCTAGAAGCGCACTGATTCTTTTTTCCGCGACGTCCTTCGGAACATTCTGCAGATAGGCATAGAACCTAAGATTGTCTTCGGCGTTAAGCCTCCAATACAGGGATCGGCCTCCGGTTTCGCCGTGGAACCATCCGAAGCTGTTTCTCACCTCGTACGGCTGTTTCAAAATGTCGTACCCGTTGATTTTCGCTGTTCCCTGATCTGGGAGAATAATGGTGCAGAGAATCTTGATCAGCGTGGTTTTTCCTGCGCCGTTTGGGCCTAACAGTCCGAAGAATTCTCCCTTTTTTACTTTGATGTCTACTTGGTCAACTGCCCTCACTACTCGTTTTTGGCCTTTTTCCTTCGACTCAAAGGTTTTTGTTAACTTGAAAGTTTCAACAGCGTATTCCAAAGTCTACTTCTCCAATAAAATGGTTCCAAAATGCCTTCAGCCAGCTTCGTCTTTATTATAGACTTAAAACTGCCAATTTTTTGGTTTAAAGCTGGGTTTTTTGAGGCATAGTTTCTTCACCGCATCCTCATAGGCAAATAAAGATTTTTGGTAATATATTTAAATTTTTCCAGTTTATCATGTCAAGTTTCTAACGTTACACTGGTATAGGTGTGCGGGGAATGTGTTTATTCCTCTGTGGAAGCGTGTGTGGTTGAACCATTCCTTGTATTCGTGTATTTTGCCTT
>JAGTQS010000086.1 GCA_018397055.1 Candidatus Bathyarchaeota archaeon
GAACACGGATGTTATTATTCCAAGTAAGTTCTTGACCTTGCTTGATCCAGCGGAATTAGCTAAGCATGCTATGGAGGGGTTAGACCCGAAGTTTGTGGATAAAGCAAGGGGCGGTGTTATTATAGTGGCTGCGAAAAATTTCGGTTGTGGATCAAGTCGTGAGCAAGCTCCGCTAGCCTTAAAGCATGCAGGTGTTAAGTGTGTGGTTGCAGAGTCCTTTGCCCGTATTTTTTACCGAAACTCAATTAACATTGGATTGCCAGTGCTTGAATGTCCAAATGTCTCCGGGCAGATTGAGGAAGGAGATTTACTTTCAATTAGCCTTGAAGAGGGGCGAATTGTGAACGAGACGAAGAAACGGGTTATTAATGCAACTAAACTTCCTGGTTTCATATTGGAAATCCTGCTGGATGGAGGGTTGATTGCTCACATTAAGAAGAAGGGAGGAAAAAACACGTGACCTATAAAATTGCCTTGATTCCGGGAGATGGAATTGGTCCAGAGCTAACGGAGACAACTATGCGTGTGATGGATGCGGTTCAGGAAAAATTCGGCTTTAAACTTAAGTTTATTGAACTGGAGGCAGGTGATGTGTGCCTGCAAAATAGGGGGGTTGCGCTTCCAGAAGACACTGTTAAGGCCATACAGAATTCAGATGCGTGCCTCAAGGGGCCTGTTGGTGAGACAGCAGCGGATGTTGTTGTTAAGCTGAGGATGATGTTTGACCTTTACGCTAATATTCGACCAGTGAAGGCGTATCCGACGGTTCCATGTTTAAGAAACGACATTGACCTCGTTATTGTTAGGGAAAACACTGAAGGCCTGTATAAGGGTTTTGAATTCGTAATTGATGATACTGCTGTGGCGCTAAGAGTTATCACGCGCAAAGGAAGCGAACGGATAGCGAGGAAAGCCTTCGATTTAGCAATGCTTAGGAATAATAAAAGAAGGGTCACATCTGTACACAAGTCTAACGTGCTGAAAAGGACATGTGGGCTTTTCGCCGAGGTTTGCAGAAAAGTTGCTGGAGAATACCCGAACATTAGTTTTAACGAGCAGTACGTTGACGCAGCGTCGATGAGGTTGATTAAGGAGCCCCAGGAATACGACGTAATTGTAACAACTAACCTTTTTGGCGACATCCTTTCTGATGAGGCAGCGCAGCTTGTTGGAGGATTAGGCATGGCTCCAGGCGCCAACATCGGCGACAACTTTGCCCTTTTCGAACCGGTTCACGGTGCTGCGCCAACAAGGGTTGATAAGCATAATGCGAATCCTTGCTCTATGATTTTAGCCTCGAAGATGATGCTTGAGTGGCTTGGTGAAAAACGCCATGATGAAGCATGCATGAAAGCAGCAAAAGCTATTGAAGAAGGCATTGTTAGGGCTCTGAGTAAAGGCTTGACTGTTCCAGACTTTGGCGGCAAGCTTACGACAATACAAATGGGTGAAGCTGTTGCTTCGGAAATATTGAAACTGAATCTCTAAATTTCAATTGTTATGAGGTAGAATAAGAATGGAGTACATCAGGATTTTTGATACGACTTTAAGGGATGGGGAGCAAACTCCAGGCGTGTCTCTTACGCCTGAACAGAAATTGGAGATTGCGGTTCAGCTTGACAAGCTAGGTGTGGACGTGATTGAAGCTGGGTTTCCATCTTCATCTGAAGGTGAACAAAAAGCCGTAAAGTCCATAGTGGCGGCTGGTTTGAAGGCTGAGGTATGCTGCTTAACCCGCACTAAAAGGGATGATTTGGACATTGCTATATCATGTAATCCAGACTCTATTCACACTTTCGTCTCAACATCTGAGGTTCAGATGAAGTATGCCTTGAACATGGCTCCGGAGCAAGTTATAAAGGCTGCTGTTGACTCTGTACAGTACATAAAGGACCACGGGCTTGTCTGCGAGTTTTCGCCGATGGATGCAACCCGAACAGATTTAGCCTTTTTAAAGAAGATCTGTAAAGCGGCTGAAGAAGCAGGAGCTGACAGAATTAACATTCCAGACACTGTGGGCATCATGGAGCCTTATTCGATGGAAAAACTTATTCGGGAATTAAAAGCTGTTGTAAAGACATCGTTAAGTGTTCACTGCCACAACGATTTTGGTTTGGCTGTTGCTAATTCCTTGGCTGGTGTTGTTGGAGGCGCTTCCCAAGTCCACGTGGCTGTAAATGGGCTGGGTGAGAGGGCTGGCAATGCGTCGCTTGAGGAGGTTGTGATGGGGCTTCACCTCATCTACAAAAAAAGAACAAGGGTCAATACGCAGCTAATTTACAACACGTCAAGACTTGTTTCGCGGTTAACAGGAGTTATAATTCAGCCGAACAAGGCAATAGTTGGCGAAAACGCGTTCTCACATGAGTCTGGAGTTCACACAAGAGGTGTAACTGTGGAGCCGTTGACGTTTGAGCCGTTCAGTCCAGAAGTTGTTGGCAGAAGAAGACGGCTGATTGCTGGCAAGCTTGCTGGTAAACATGGCATAAAAGCCGAGTTAGACGAGTTAGGGCTTCACCCAAATGAAGAACAGCTCATGAAGATTGTCAGCCGTGTGAAGGAGCTTGGTGATAAGGGAAAATCCGTAACTGACGACGATTTGTTCGCCATTGCGAGAACCATAATTGGCGAGGCTGAAGAGGAAAAAATCATCAACCTGACAGACTTAGCTGTGACAACGGGAATCCACGTTATTCCAACTGCCTCTGTTAAGTTGACGCTTGACGGAAAAGAATACATTGCTGCTGAAACCGGCGTTGGCCCAGTGGACGCTGCCATTAGGGCGATTCAGAAAATTACGGACAATCTTGCAAGTGTCAGGCTGAAGGAGTACCGTCTTGAAGCTTTGACTGGCGGTTCTAACGCCGTCGCCGAGGTCATTATTAAAGTTGAGGACAAGTACGGAAACATTGTTTCTGCAAGGGGAGCCCGTGAAGACATCGTCATGGCAAGCGTTGAAGCTATGATAAACGGCATCAACAAGCTCTTAACAAAGCATAGACTTATGAAGTGAAATGCTGATTGAGGCCTAATTAATGGGTAAGACGATTTCTGAGAAGATTTTCAGTCGTGCTTCGGGAAAAGACGCCTACAAGGGAGACATCGTCATAGCAAATGTCGACGCCGCCATGATGCATGACGGGATGGCGAAGCTCGTGATGGACGCCTTTCATGAGATGGGTGGGAAACAACTTTGGGCCCCCTCCAAAGTGTCGGCCGTCATCGACCATGTTGCACCAAGCGCCAACGAAGCAATTTCTTTTGTTCAAAAAAACCTTAGGGAATTCGCCCTTAAACATGACGCAAACTTTTTTGAGGTCGGCTCAGGAGTGTGCCACCAGCTCATGATCGAGTTAGGATTAGTGTTTCCAGGCGACTTAGTGGTTGGCTCTGACTCCCACACCTGCACCTATGGGGCAGTCGGTGCGTTCGCCACGGGCATAGGCTCAACCGAGATAGCTGCTGTTTTTTTGTCGGGAAAACTGTGGTTTAAGGTTCCTGAAACACTAAAAATCAATATTGAAGGTAAGCTGCCGCCCATGGTTTATCCGAAGGACGTAATTTTGAAGATAGTTGGAACAGTGAAGGCTGATGGAGCTAACTACAAGGCCATAGAGTACTGCGGATCAACAGTGCGGGAAATGGATGTCGAGGGAAGGCTGACCCTTTCAAACATGGCCATTGAGATGGGAGCGAAAACAGGCTTGATTGAGCCTGACGGAAAAACTTTGGCGTATTTGAGGTCTCTTGGACATAACCCTCAAACAGGGTACAAAAGCGACGAGGATGCCAAGTATTC
>JAGTQS010000019.1 GCA_018397055.1 Candidatus Bathyarchaeota archaeon
CCAATGACACACAAAAAGAACAACAACAGCACCTTAGAACCTAACAAGAATGCTCCCTACAACCCAAAAAACCAAAAACCAGAAAAATCAAACAACACTTTCGGATCTACTGAGATTATCGAAAAAACTATTTACGACACATTGGATATTTATTTTAAAAACTAATGCAATGTTTTGGCTGGAAAAGAAAAAGTTATGTGTTTTTTCCTTTTTCATCTGATTCGGTTGCTAATTTCTTCAAGCTTATTTGAGATTTGTTCAAGTTTATCAACGATGAGACTAAGATTTTTTTCGTGTTGTGTAAGAGTTAGAATTAAAAGATCAACATAGTCCAGAGGGCTTACATCCTTATGTTTTTTCTTACTCTGCAGCCACTCCCTCCTTTCATGTGTAGAAGCAATTTGAATGTATCTAAACATATTGTAACCTTTAGGTAATCGAATAACGTGACATTAAAAGGTCATTTTTTTAAAAATTTTACCGCAAATAAAGAGACTCTAACATTCCTTTATAAGTAGAGTTTTAATATGTCCGAGTAAAACATGGTCATTTGAAAAAATGGCTCTATCATTTTTTTGAGCTTATCTCATAACTGTTGGGCTGAAGACTTGCGAGAAGAAATTGCTGTTGGTCAATAAATACAAATAAAAATCACAGGTAACTCAAAATTGGTTCTCTTAATTGTACATGTATATCTTAGTTCACTTAACATGTGCTCATAATTTGTTCCATTAGGAGCAGTGATAAAGATTTTTACAGACCGTTCTTCAAGTTCATCAAATAATCTGTAAAATTCTTTATAGACCAAAATTAGACCATTTTCGTTAGTCACCAAATCAATTGTATTCTTGGTTTTGGAAAGCATTTCGCGAATCTTTTTTAAAATTTCTTGCCTTCCTTTAATGATCCAAATCTCTCCTCTTTGAAGTTTTTCTTCGTCTTTTGTTTTCCTAAATGTTTCCTCTAGCGATGTAACTACAGAAACAAGATTTTCAACTAGACTTATAGGATCTAAGGTATGATTTTAGAGCGGCTTCAGGTGGTGTGGGAGCAAATTTTCTAGGCTCTTCAGGGATTTCGATGACGAGGTTTATGTCAATAAGTTTTTTAAGAACACTATAGACTTTAGTTCTTGGAACTCCGCTTATAATGCTTAATGTCCTTGCATTGGCATGGCCAGATTCAATAAGAGCAATATAGACCTTTGCCTCATACTCAGAAAGGCCTAGATATTCGCACAGCTTTTGCCAAATGTTGTTGAGTCTTGTTTGATTTATCTCCCTTGTTCCCCTAAGCATGTTGCTGAAAACCACCATTGTTCATTCCATACGTAAAATAAATATTAAGGCTGATGTAACCGTCACTGTGACATATTTGGCGACAACTAAAGAATTACGTTCATTAATTCGTGACCTTAATGGCAAATAAGTGTTTTTTGAAGCAACACTCATGATTTCAAAAAAGACTCTATCGATATTTTATAAATAGGTTTTATTCTGAATTGAGTCTACTTCAGAATATGAAGACTGATAGTTAAGACATCATCGAATTTGTTCTCTCAATTCTGAAAGAATTTCCTCAATAACAGTTTCTGCGTGATCCTTCATTCGGTTATATTCATCTAACATTTTCTGATAGGTTTCCCCAGTTATCTCTTTACGAATGTACCGTGCCTTAACAGTCTCTGTGTCTTTTCGTGAGGTTTCTAGTTCTTCTTCTGCAGTTTCTAGACGTTTCATTTGCTTAGAGTAGTATTCACCAAAAGATGCAATTTTTTCTCTCAATTCAGATAGGTCTTCTTTGAGTCTTGAAAGATGATCGTCTATTGAATTTTTTCTTAACCTATAATTGCGCCTAGAAATCTTCCCTTTTTCAACATGGTCTTTCAATATTTCCAATTCTCGCTGAAGCCTCATTCCCTCATCATAACGGTTTAGAAAATCTCTCAAAATTTCAGGTGAAAAAGTAAAAGATATGACCTCGGACGATGGCCTACAAACCTTTCTAACAAATAAAATGACCACGAAAACAATGGCAACTAAACCAGTCCAAAGGGCTGGCCTAAGAATTGCCCAAAGAATGAAAAATTGATATTTTAAAATGATGACCGGTTGATCTATAAGGGCTACGTTTTCTTCTGTGAATTCCACAACTACTGAAAAGCCTGATTTTTGAATAAGGGGCATTAATGAAGATTCGCGGTATTCTGCACCTTCAGGAAGAAAAACTACAACCTTCAACTTTTCTACAAACCAGTCATCTGGCTTGCTGAGACTAATATTCAATACATAGTCTTGCCAGCCACTTTGCTGAATATAAAGGCTTTTAGGAAGATTGTATGTAACTAAGAGTCTTAGTTTTTCTTGCGGACTTAAATAATCACTAAGGAATACCCTAACCTTAACGAATGTTGGGTAATTTGATATTGTTATACTTGTCTTACTAATTGAGCCAAATGGGTTCTGAACCGAAATAGATGAAGCATTAGCAGGTAAAATGAATATGACCTCATAAACAGTTTCATTTGCATTGTTAGTAATTTGACATCGATCCGCGATTGAAAGTTCTCCCAAAGCATTAATCTTAATTTCTCTTTTCCACTCATTGATAATATAAGTAAAATTCGTTGTAGAAGGGGTTTCATTTAAAACTTTTCCACTTGATATCAATTGAACATTTGAAAATACAGAAGCAGCTTTGACACAATCATATTTTACGTTTAAGATTATAATGAAGAGCATAATAAAACTGATAAGTATTTTCTGTAAACGAAATCTCAAGTGGCTTTTCAAGTTCCAATCAGCCTCTGAATTTTCAAGTCATGTTTTCTATTTTAACGAAATTTGTTCATTTGTCTTTTAAGTCTATGTACGAGCAATCGAGCATGTCAAGTTCATTTTACTATAAAAAGTTATTGAATAAGGCTTGTAAATTTGTCTTTTCGCTTACAAAATTTACGACCATAATGGTTGATCCCCATGAAAGCTTTTTATGAAATATCTTAAATATTTTATAGGTATAAGAATAAAGTAATTAAAAATTTGGGAGCTTGTGAAAATGCAAATCGGGAAAAATTATAGAACTTCCTTGATCAAATGTCTTATTATAACAATATCAATGCTTTATCTTTTTCATCCTGCAACAACGAAAATTGAACTTTCAATAGGAAACGGGACTGAATACACCTATTATGGCATTGTTCCTGCAAAACTCTACCGCTACAACCTTACTGATGGCCACGATCCTAACTCAGGTTGGCAGCTGCAATCTAGTGCTAACAGCTCTCTTCTTGCTATTATTGCATCAAGCGATGGCACGAATGTTAAGGTATATGATTTAACGCAAGGCACAATAGAGACGATAACTCTTAACAGTTTGGAGAGATATTGTACTCTTTTTGCAAACGGGACATTTTTCAAGGTCGTGTCAGACAAAATAGTTTCAGTCTTATTATTAGACTACCAAGCTGTACCTTCAATGCCTCCTCCCTCTAATATTACTGGGCCTCTTCCAAGAACCTTCTACACAGACGTAAACGGCCTATATGTCGGCCAAGAATTCGTTCTCATGGCTTCGCAATATGTTACAGATGTAGATTACGCAGTCTTAGCCATAGAAAAATCCACAGTGACAATCACAAGGGACGACAATGTACAAATTCAACTTTCTATTGATGCAAATTCTTATAAGACTTTAACATTGAACTCATTTAGAAACTACAAAATAACTTCTACAGGAAACATTATGATACAATCAGGAGGAGCTTACATACCAGGTTTCGGAGGAGATTGTCATTGTTTCGCAGTTCCAGCTGTTGAAGGAGGCTTTGTAGGGACTTTCTTTTTAACAAGGTCAGCAACAACATGGGACAGGATAATGGATTTTGGATACCGAGCATCAGCTGCTGAGGACACCAAAGTGAAGGTTTATGACCTTGATACCAAGCAACCATTAATGGAACTGGAAGTGAAGGGTGGAAGTGGAGTCGGATTTAAGCCGAAAGCTGAAGCGATAGCTGTACAAAGCGATAAACCAATTTCGCTTTCTTTAGTCCACAATGGCACTATTGAACAAACACATCCATTAGCAGGTGGCAACCCTAGAGCAGGAGAATACTCAGGATATGGCGAAGGTATTACGTTCATAGGCGTTAGACCAAATGAAGAAACCTATATCTATCTTCCGGTTAACGCCCATAATATTGCCTACTTCTTCGCCTCAGAGGATACATTGATAACCATTGATGATGAAATTACTCAAACAATTGGTGATGACGACTATTACCAGTTTACTATTCCAGGAACCCATAAGATTGTTTCAGACAATAACATTATCATCCAAATAACGCATTGGAATGGTATTCCTGAATACCAAGGAATCCGGTTTACTGGTACTATTATACCGTGTGTTCAAACAGTCAACGTTAATCCTACAGTTACAATAACTCCTCTTGAAGGAGGCTTTCCAATGACATACATAATAATGGGAGCAGCTGCAGCTGTCGTTGCAGTTATAATTGTTGTCATAGTGTTGAAAAAACGTTGAAAAAATAGAAATAGAAAAATCCTAATATACAAACAAAATTCCTTTGACTTTTCCCAAATATTTTTCCAATGAGTAATCGTTTCATAAATCCCTTTTATATTATAGTTCAATAAAGCATTAATCATTACTATCGAGGTTTCTATAATGAAAGCGGTTGTAAAATATGCTTTTGGGTCAGGAAATGTAGAGCTTAGAAATGTCCCTGAACCTTCTCCAAGTCAAGACGAGGTTAAAATTGAAGTTAAAGCTGCAGGAATATGCGGGTCAGACCTTCATATTTATGATGGAGACATTAAACTTTTAATGAGGACTCCTGTCATCATGGGACACGAGTTCAGCGGCATTATATCAGAGGTAGGCTCGTCAGTTACAAAGTTTAAACCAGGCGAAAGAGTAAGTTGTGAAACCTCAATGCAGGTATGTGGTTTATGTATTTCTTGTCGTACTGGAAACTACAATGTTTGCGCTCAAAAACGTTTGATAGGTTACTGGTTTAATGGTGCATTCGCGAAATACTGCGTAGTACCAAGCCGTTTAGTTCATCGGTTACCTGACAACGTCAGCTTCATTGGAGGCGCGTTGTGTGAACCCTTGATGTGTTGTGTAAATGGAGTTTTAGAAAAAACAATTATCTCGCCAGGAGACACTGTTGTTATTGCTGGGCCTGGAGCAATTGGGCTTTTAAGCCTCCAGATGGTTAAGGCTAAAGGCGGATTTGTGATTTTATGCGGCACAATGGCAGACAAAAATCGGCTTGAGCTCGGAAAGAAGCTCGGAGCTGACATTATCATAAATGTAGAAGAGCAAAATCCTTGGGAAACAGTTTCAGGATTGACAAACGGCGAAGGTTGCGACATTTTTCTTGAATGCTCAGGTTCTCCAAGTGCTGTGCGTATGGGATTAAACCTAGTAAGGCGAGGGGGACAGTATACACAGATTGGGTTGTCAGGTCATCCTTTTGAGATTGATTATGACCTTATTGCATACAAGGAGCTGTCAGTAAAGGGAACTCTTGGGCAAAGGTGGACATCTTGGAGGCAAGGAATGAAACTTTTAGAAAAGGGCGTGATAAAAACTGAGGAATTGGTCTCAGATGTTCTACCCTTATCAATGTGGTACGAAGGATTTGAAAAAATGAGACGGAAAGAAGGATTGAAAATAATCCTAAATCCGCAAGAATGTTAAAATTATCAAAAGATTATTAGAATTGTTAATATTACGCATAAGCAAACTGAATAAGTGTGCAGAATATAATAAGTGCAATTGAAAAAACAACTAGCATCCGTGGACTAACCCTTATTCCCGGCGCATCTTCCTCGAAAAATCTAAGAAGACCAGCACCTGCAGCTGGCATTGGAGCTAAATCCGATCTTCTTTTTTGTCTTCTGATGCTCATTCGATATCATCTTTAATGTGTTTTATCGTAAATGATGGAAATATGACTAATTAAGCTTACGTTTTCAAAATTCGTGTATGAGACTTTATTTTTATTGTAAAATAATTTATCGAAAGTCTTTTCTAATCCTAAGAAGAAATATGTAGTATGCAGACGAGGTTCATTTTTATTACTGGCGGCGTCATTTCAGGTTTAGGAAAGGGAATTGTTACATCATCTATTGGCAAGATGCTTCAGTTTCGAGGTTTCAAAGTAAGTGCCTGCAAAATCGATCCATATATCAATTTTGACGCCGGGACACTTAGACCCACCGAACATGGCGAAGTATGGGTAACAGAAGACGGAGGAGAAATTGACCAAGACCTGGGGCATTATGAAAGATTCTTAGATATTAAGATCCCAAAAAGTCACAATATTACAACAGGTCAAGTTTACAACGAGGTTATAATGAAGGAAAGAGCTGGAAAATACTTAGGTCAGACTGTTCAACCGATTCCACATGTGACTGATGAAATCAAAAGACGGATTAAAGAAAACGCTAAGGCCTCTGGAGCTGATTTCTTTCTTGTCGAAATAGGGGGAACTGTTGGAGACTATGAAAATATCCTTTTTCTCGAAGCTGCGCGGCAGATGAAACTTGAAAAAAATCCGGTTCTATACGTTCACGTGGCTTATTTGCCGATACCTAAGAGTCTTGGTGAAATGAAGACCAAAGCGGTCCAACATTCGGTTCGCGAGTTAGGAAATTTTGGCATTCAACCTGACTTCATAATCGGAAGAAGCGACACTTATCTTGACGAGGTGCGAAGAAGAAAAATCGCTCTTTTTTGTAACGTGAATGAAGAAGATGTAATTTCAGATCCTGAGATTGAAAATATCTATAAGCTGCCTCTAATTTTTGAACAGGAAAAATTTGGGGATAAAATCTTAGCGAAGTTTAATATGCAACCGGTGAAACCTCAAAATGAGAAGTGGGTAGAGTTTATTGAGAAAGTCGATTCTATCAAGGAAGAAGTAAAAGTTGGCATAGTGGGAAAATACTTTGATATTGGAAAATTTCAGCTTCCCGACTCCTATATTTCAGTCATTGAAGCAATCAAACATGCAGCTTGGCACAATAATAGGAAACCTTCTATTTCCTGGATAGATTCAAAGATTTTCGAAAAAAAGACGGAAAACCTCAAGGTTCTTGAAAACTTTAATGGCATAATTGTTCCAGGAGGTTTCGGTAAAACTGGTGTTGAGGGCAAAATAGCTGCAATAAAGTATGTGAGAGAAGGGGGTATTCCGTTTCTTGGGCTTTGCTTGGGTCTTCAACTTGCTGTTATAGAGTTTGCTAGAAATGTTTGCGGATTAGAAGGAGCTAATACTGCGGAAATTGTGCCAGACACACCCTTTCCCGTTATAGATCTTTTACCTGAACAGAAAGAAATTTTGAAAAAATCAAATTATGGAGCCACTATGAGACTTGGTGGGCAAACTGTGAAAATTAAGCCCAACACACTTGCCTATAAGCTATATAATTGTGGAGAGGTTGTTGAGAGGTTCCGACACAGATATGAAATTAATCCAGAGTATGTTGAAATTTTAGAAAAGCACGGTTTTGTTTTTTCAGGCATGACTCCAGATAATAGGATAATGCAGATAGGTGAACTTCCTAACCACCCGTTCTTTATTGGAAGTCAGTTCCATCCCGAATTTACATCAAGAGCGCTGAGGCCAAATCCGCTTTTTAACGGATTTATCCAAGCTTGCTTACAAAAAACTTTCAATAATAATCTGTTGTCATAATTTATGTTCTTCGATGTATTTGCGTATTGTTTCTGCTGAGACGTGTCCTGCTGTTCCAACGTAGTAGCTTGGACTCCATAGTTTACCCTTCCAGTATTTAGTTCGTAACTCAGGAAACTTCTTGAACAGTCGCAATGCGGTTACGCCCTTGAATACCTTGACGATTTCTGTTGGAGAGTCAAATGGTGGTGCCGAAATGAACAGGTGTAGATGGTCGGGTTGGATTTCGAGAGCCAGCACTTCAAAGCCCTTGGTTGCTGCTATAGTATGTATCTGGTCTTCGAGGAACTGTTTGATTTCTATTTTCTCAAGTATTGGTTTGCGGTATTTTGGACACCAAACGAGATGATAGTTAATGTTGTAGGTTGCGCTACTTGCTCTTCCCATAAGAGCTAATAACCTATAGGTATTATTTAAAGGTATGGAAACTTCGCTGACGATACAATGTGGAATAGTTGCTCTGACTAAGCGGAAGCAACAGTTTCTTAACACTGAATATGACAACCTACAACGTTTCTTGCAGACAGGCGAAGATTTAGGCATGTACTCTGCCAACAAACAGCAAGCTCAACGATTCTATAAAGTTGTTAAGGAAGGTAAGGAGTATCCGTTAAGCGTCAGGTGTGACCTTCTTAAAATCAAGCGTGTATGCAACAGAGTTTCGGAGTATTGGGCTAAGATTCCAGTCAAGGTTACGAGACAGCTTTGGGTAGCCATCAAACCACACAGGTCGTTTCCAGAGAAATACAAACTTTGCGAATCAAAATTGTATCGCAGAAACAATAAATTTTACTTAAACGTAACAATCAAGTTCGAGGTTTCCATGACCACGTCTTACCATAAAATTCTTGCTATAGATTTAGGTGAGAAGACCATTGCATCAACCGTGTTGCTCTGTAATGGTAAAATCTCGCATCCGCATTTCTATGGCAAGGCTGTACGTGGTATCCGTCGGCACTATGCTTGGCTTCGCAAAAGACTTGGAGAAAAGAAAGCATTAAAAACAATTAAGAAAGTTGGAAATACTGAGAAGCGGAAGGTTAACGCTGTCCTGCATAGGCTTTCTAAGGCGATTGTTGAGGACGCAAAGAGAGAGAATGCCATAATTGCAATCGGTAATCTACATGGTATTCGTGAGAGAGCTAGATGAAAAGGTAAGCGTTTCAACAGAATAGTCAGTTACATGCCATTCTATCGTTTAAGTCAGATGATAGAGTACAAAGCGGTTCAACAGGGCATACTCGTGGCAACAACAGGCGAAGCCTACACAAGTAGAGAATGCCACATTTGTGGTTGCGAAGGCAAGAGAAAAACACAGGGATTGTTCGTTTGCTGCCACTGTGGAGAATATAATGCCGATTTGAAAGGCGCTATTAACATCGGTAAAAAGTTTGGGAGGGACTTAGGCTACATGCCTTTGTCTGGCGTATCCTGTGAACGTGCGCTTAACTCCGAATGCTCTATATCGGAGAAGCCATCCTACTTGTAGGATGGTAGTTCACTTTGCTATCGACCTATTTTCCATACCTTAAAAGCGAAAGACTTTTCTCTGAATGCCTCTTATTGTTATGGGAAAACTAGAAAGAAAGGTGGAACTCGTTGAAGGTTGGAGTTTTAACTGGTGGAGGAGATGCTCCTGGATTAAATGCGGCAATCAGAGCGATTGTGAAAAAGTGCGAAAAGTTTGGATATGAAGTAATAGGAATAAAGTATGGCTGGGCTGGATTGCTAGAACTTAACACGATGACGTTAAAATATGATGAAATCAAAGGCATTATCCACAAGGGCGGAACAATGATAAAGACTTCTCGTACCAACCCATTAAAGATGAAAGACGGCGTAAAGAAGGTATCTCAGAACTTTAAGAAGCTAGGTTTAGATGCTCTTATAGCAATAGGCGGTGATGACACTCTTAGCGTGGCAGCTGCACTCAGCGAATCCGGCTTGAACGTTGTTGGCGTACCAAAAACAATCGATTATGATGTCCCTGAAACCGAGTTTACAATTGGATTTGATACAGCGGTAAATTTGGCTATGCGTACGATTGAGAATCTACAAGATACTGCTGAATCCCATGACCGAGTCTTCGTGGTCGAGATCATGGGAAGACACGCTGGGTGGATTGCCCTTTATTCTGGATTAGCAGCTGGCGCAGACCTCATTTTGATTCCCGAAGAACCTTTCAACATTAAGGACGTAGTGAATTTTGTCAAGAAAAAAACGTCTAATAAAGAAAGCCAAGCTGTCATAATAGTTGTTGCAGAAGGTGCTTTAATTAAAGATTATGAAGGTCCTGTAACAAAAGATGCAAACGTCGACCAATTTGGGCATGTTCGATTGGGTGGAATTGGAGAGTTTCTTGCTAAAGAGATAGAAAAAGCAACAGGCTCAGAAACAAGGGCTGCTGTTCCCGCTCACACAATTAGAGGTGGACCGCCAACAGCTATGGATCGTCTAATCCCGACAAGGTATGGACTGGCAGCTGTGGACTTAATTAAACAAGGAAAATTCGGGCATATGGTTGCTTTACAAGCTGGAGAAATCGTAACGGTTCATCTTTCAAAGGTTACTGGGAAAACTAAGACCGTAAGTAAACAGTTATATGAAGAAGCAAAAATCTTTTTCGAATAAATAGGATACGAAAGAAAATTCTGAGTTATAAACTAGAGCCATTTCTTAAGTATATTCCATTCCTAATGGCTTTTTTAGAAACTCGAAGATTTCTTCCATTTCCTTGACCTTGTTCCTAAGCTCCGCAAGTCTTGCCTGTAAAGGTCCACAAGTTTTAACGTATTCTTCTTCTGTTATTTCGCCAAGGTTATATGAGGTTGTGATTCTTTCTACCTCAACTTCGATTTTTCCGATTTCGTCGTGTATCTGCTTATGGTGAGGTTCCAAGTTAATTGACATCGTTCTTATGCTTTTGGACTTTTCCTCAATCATGTTAATGTATTTTTCTCTGAATTCATTATAGATCTCGTCGGACAGTTTGCCTTTTTGGCCATCTAATATTCTGAGCTTCTTACTGCTTTCCTTTATTTGGTTTACAATGTCCTTAATTTCCGCCATGATTTCTTCTAAGGTTTTTACTTTTCTGGGAGCTTCTCTGATTATCGTCATCTTTAACTGCATTTCTTTCCAAGCGGAGAATCCTATCATAAATTGTTCCAAGTCGCGAACCATCTGCCTGATTCTTTCATAACTGCGAAAGCTTACTGGAAATTGTATTACAGGTACGAGAACGTCGCCTTCTCTTACGCCTTTTATTTCACAAGGCATTGTCACCCGAGACGTGTCAGCCAAAGCCACAAAAGATACTAAAAATGTGCCGTCTCTGTATAATTCTCCTTTAACTGTGTGCGGATCAACAAGTGAAGTTTTGAATTTTCCAATAGTCTCCTTGAGGTATGAATACAGCATTTCGCCGTTTTGGACGCTTTCTCTAATTGGCAATGTTAATGTTGTTACGCCTCCAGAGGTTATTAGTTCTCCCACCATCTCTCTTTTTTGTTCTCTTCCCATGAGGCTAATTCCACGTGCTCTTAACGCAGGGATGTATCCGCCCAGAAAGACCATGACTACTCCAGTTAAAAGCGCAACAAGAATTGACGGCATCGACCAATGAGCGGGCGGAATCGACATGGGATCAATTCCCGGTGCTGCCATGGTGTTGGATAGGAATGTTAGTCCTTCTCCTAATAAGTAGCTTCCAAAAAACCCAATGAATGTTCCCATTAGTCCAAGTAATAGTGCTTCGACAAGGAAAACTTGTAACGTATTCTTTGGATCAAGGCCAAGAGTTGCCAGTGTTGAGAATTCTCTTTTTCTTTCCTCATAAACGGAAACCATTGTAGTATACATCATTAAACCAGCTATGAGAAGTGGTGGTATGTACGGAATGAGACCAGTAACAGAAAACTCTGTTGACCAAACTATCTTCTGTGAGAGTCCATTTGTGTTTGCTATTGTTGTTGACGCCAATGTGTATGCAAGTTCCTGAGCGACATCAACTGGTTCATACCCTTCTTTTACCATTATGAAAACCTCTGAAATTGTAAATGCGGAACTACTGATAGACTTCAGCGGAACAAGGATGATAGATGAAGGATCCTCAAATAGTGGAGTATTGTCTATTTTAAGAAAATCATGAAATGCTGTTTGTGGGTCGAATATACCTACGACTCGAAACTCACCTATAATCCTTTGACGTGGAGGACCTATTTGACCTGCAATTCCTTCTGAAACTATTAAAGAAACATCCTGATTAATGAGAAAATTAAAATCAGATGGAATTATAACAACCGGCTCTCCATTAATGAACTGTTTCCAAAAGCCTGTGATTCGACGTGACAAGTTATAATGTTTTTCCATGAAAGCGGGGTCTATACATATTATTTTTACAGCGTGTCTTTCTTCACCAGAACTTATGAACCCTTGGCGAATCAGCAGGTCCTCTGTGACCAATCTCTCTTGTTCTCGCACCGTTTCAATGTAAGTTATATCTTTGCACCATGGTTGCTGACGAGTCCAGTTTATATCGTACTCTGTAATTGGAGCCATCATGGTATCTGGTTTCACGATGACGCCAGGAATATTTGTGCCTGCCCACTGCTCAACGAATTTGGTTTCTCTGCTCATGGAAATGTTTACGAAAACGATAGCTGAAGAAACTATAATGACAATTGTTAAAAGCGTTAATAAGGTTCGCGACTTTCTTCTTTTCAGACTTCTAACGCCTAATTGTAAGGCTAGATCAGTCATTGTCTTCTGACGGATCGATAAGATTTGCATAGCGAAGTAGGTAACGGTTGCTATTACGAAACATCCTAAAAGAGATAAGGGTAGGCTGACGCTTCTGCTTCCAATCAACAAGGCGAAAGTGATTTTCAAAGATGGATGAGAAAGAGAAAACATAACCATAACAAGACTGAAAATTAAAACCTTAGCTAAAAGTCGAGCCTTGTTTTGGGATGGTTCATCAAAAATGAAGCTGGAAAGCAGTGACCCTAATCCATACGCGAATAAGCTTATGCCAATTGCCGTGAACACTGCAGTTATTTTATTGTCAAAAAGCCACTTCATAAGGTCAAGAAACTTACTATTAGAAATTTTTGCACCGCCGTATGCTGATGCATATTCACCTTTTTCACTTAGTTCTAAAACTCGATTCCAGAGACTCTTTATGGCATTGTATTCTCCTAGTTCTTTGTTAAGCGGGTATCCTGTGGAGTTAAAGAATTCAAATTCTCTGTCCATTCTGTAAATTGCACGTTCGACATATTCAGTTGCTTGGTGATGCATCCAATTAATTAGGGTTGTGTTTTCGTCTACCTCAACTATTAATGGTGAAATAGGGTCATCAATTTCAAGTTTTTCTGTCTCAATATTTAACCATGATCTGGTTTCATGAAAAATTGTTACTTTATAATTAATCGGGAAGAAATACAGTCTTTCATAAGTTTTGTTGCTTGGGATATCTGTTAAAATTGCTGGTAATACTATTAATTCCTGGTTTGTTCCAGATAGTATATCGCAATCCAGCACCTTTACAAGTTTTCCTTTGAGAACCCATAATGTGCCCTCAATATACTGCTTATCATCCAATACCCTACTTGACAAACTAACGCCGATCCGAGAATATATTGTGTGGTTCGCATCATAATTTTGTTGGAAATTATATGCCTGAATTTCCTCAACAAATATGTTTTGAACTTTTATTAGCGTGTAATTTTCCGATAAGTCAACGTTAAAAAGTGTCATGCGCCCAGGAACCGTTGTCTCGTCTATTGTTCCAAGCAACGTTTGTACAATACCAGTTTCACTTGTTCTGTTAGAGATTCTTCGATATCCCCAATCAGTAAAAACATCAATCACTACTGATAAGTTAGCAATAGCGATGCCTGTGTTATAATCTCTAACCTGTATGGTTAAGTAAACCGGAATAGTTTCTACTTGTTGAGTAACATCCGATGCTTGTGTCGGTATGATTGTTAGAAGAATACAAAGTATAATTATGGATAAGGATGTTTGTTTGGTTTTCATCGTATTTCTCTGCCTCCTAATTCCATTATTTTTGCATCGTACTCCTCTCTTAGCTTCCTATAGATTTTATACTCAACTTGTCCATTTTTGTACATGGTTTCAAGCTTCGCCAGCATATTCTTATATTTTCTAATTTCTAAGGGAGTTCTCAACTTTCTCCTTTCCAAAACCACTGTGAAGAAAGCAAGAGGAACAATCAGTAATACTAATGAAACAAAAATAATAGATTTAATGTTGCATGTAACCGTATGGCTTTGATCATTATTAAGGTCTATGATTAGGGAGCCTGAAAAAATTCCATGGTCAACATTTATTCTGTAGGTTCCTTGTGGAAGTAACATTGTAAGAACGCCAACATTATCTGTGTCCGTTTCCGCCCTAATACGTTCATTTGTCGTTTCCAAAAAAACATCAGCTTTCGGGAGGGCGTTACCAAACTGATCTTTACAATTAAGCGTAAGTCTAAAGACGCCGCATCCTATTGTCTTGCCATAATCAGTTTGAATATTTACGATTTGGGATGCAACTTGAGTTCCCATCCACTCAACATTAACAGTATAGCTACCAACACGTAAGTTTTGCCGTAAAATTTGGCCAAATGCATCAGTGTATCCACGGAACACCAAATTTTGTGAACTGTCAAAGACATTGACGATAGCTTCAGAAAGAGGCTGTCCCGTTCTGGTTACAAATTTTAGGAACAAATAAGTGGATTCTCCAGTGATTATAACAGTCTCTGTTTTCTGAAGGTCAATTAACATTTCTTTTACGATTTCGCCGCTCGAAACTGTTATCCAATAAGTTCCATTCCAAAGCTCAGTGAATTGTGCCTTTCCATTTAAATCGGTCTTAGTCCAGTTTATCAGCTGCATAGTCTGATTAGTAACAATTGTTATGTTCGTTGGAGAATGGAAGACTGGTTGCTCAAACAACTTTCGGGAGGGCGTTACCAAACTGATCTTTACAATTAAGCGTAAGTCTAAAGACGCCGCATCCTATTGTCTTGCCATAATCAGTTTGAATATTTACGATTTGGGATGCAACTTGAGTTCCCATCCACTCAACATTAACAGTATAGCTACCAACACGTAAGTTTTGCCGTAAAATTTGGCCAAATGCATCAGTGTATCCACGGAACACCAAATTTTGTGAACTGTCAAAGACATTGACGATAGCTTCAGAAAGAGGCTGTCCCGTTCTGGTTACAAATTTTAGGAACAAATAAGTGGATTCTCCAGTGATTATAACAGTCTCTGTTTTCTGAAGGTCAATTAACATTTCTTTTACGATTTCGCCGCTCGAAACTGTTATCCAATAAGTTCCATTCCAAAGCTCAGTGAATTGTGCCTTTCCATTTAAATCGGTCTTAGTCCAGTTTATCAGCTGCATAGTCTGATTAGTAACAATTGTTATGTTCGTTGGAGAATGGAAGACAACTTGGTCATATAACAACACAACATATCCCGCTAAAGGTTTATTGTCAAGATTAATGCACATAACAGTCAGATTGTTTGTCCAACAAACAATAGTGAAAATCTTTGTTTCAGTAACCTCAACCTCTTTATATCCTATGGTTCTGTTCCCATATCTGACTGTAATCCTAAACTTTCCATCGATGAAATAAATATCTTTATGTTCAACATGCCCTGTCTCATTTGAGACATCACTGTAAAAAAGATAGCCGTTCATGTCGCGGGTGTAAACTTGGGCTCCAGTGACATTACGATTTGAAGCAGTAATTAAATGGAGTTGAAAATCAGCTCTGATGCATGGTAAAGTTATGTTTGTGGAACTTTGAAGAGTCACGATCCCTTGGCCAATGGCTGGAGGAATTCTGGTAATTCTTAACTCTCCGAGAATGTACTCTTTAATGATCGTTTCAACCCCAATTACTTTCAATAAATATGTTCCATTCCACACGGCTGGAAAACTTAATGTTCCATTATTATCCGTCATTGTTTGAGCAACCAGTCTTCCAAGCCCCTCTGTCATTAATGTTATGTTTTGGCGTCTTACAATCATATTTGACTCGTAGGAAAATAATTGTGAACCAAAGTCTAATTGATCATACAACATAACTGTGTGGTTTGCCAATCGGTTTCCATGTTTATCAACAAGCGTTATATTAAAATCATAGGCCCATGTTCTAATAAGGTGAGTCGCATTCTGGGTAATGGCAATTTCTTGATAACCAACTATTCTGTTTTCTTTTTGAACCGAAATTATATAAGTTCCCGCTTCAATCAATGTAAGGTCAATTTGCCCTGACTGATTAGAAATTTTGCTTGTCGATCTTTTCCCCAAAGGGTCAAAAATTGTGACATTAACATTTCCAAAACTGGTTTTGTTCGCCCAGTCTCTAATCCACAATGTCACATTGTACCTTAACAGCGCGTCTGAGCTATTTATTGTACTAGATGCTTCATTCACGACAATGCTGAAAACATTTAGACTAATATTTTCACATAAAACTTGCGAAATTAACAAGATTAAAACTAAGTATATACCTGATAAGGCAATTTGATGTTTTTTCATGTATAACCCCTTGTCAGTTCTGAGCTTCTAAATATTTTCATGTCCATATCATCTATCGAAGAACGTAACTGAGCTTTTTCTTGCTCTATCCTCTTTAAGTTAGTTTGTAAAGAACTAATTTTTACTTCATAAAGCTGCTGAGAAATTTCTCCAACAGCGTATCTTACCTCTAACTCTTTAATTTCATCATTAATTCGCGATGCCTCAAGCTCAAGGTTCATTATTTTTTCAATCTTGTTACGTCTTATAGATGTCCACTGCTCAGAAATTGCGTTTAATCTCTGCTGGCAAAGTGATATAGCCTTTTCAATCTCTGTTGCTTTAGGTCCAACATTCGTTTTTCCTTTAAGTATCGAAAGATATTGTTCTATTATTCCAGTTTCATCCTCAATTGGTAATGCTGATAATGCCATATCAATTTTTGAAATTAAGTATTCCCATCTCTGTAGTCCTAAAGAATAGACCTTTACACGTGAGGCTTCGTCTGCAAAATAATCGCTCTGGATTACGTCAGAATACGCCCGAACATATTTAAGGTCCTCAAGTTTCTGAGAAGGTGACGTTTCAATTGTGGAAGTAGCGGGTATAGGTGTGCTGACCTTTTCCTTGGCCCATTCTAACTTCGCCTTAGCCTTGGCTATTTCCAAAGATTCACGAAGTCTAAAAACTTCCTCAACTGTAATAGATAGCTGCGTACCTAATTCATCCATAATTAAATTGTATGCAGTTTCAGGAATTTCGCTGGTTTTTAACAACTTCAAAAGTTCTTCTAGACTTAAAGATATTTCCTTAACTCTCTTTACTTTGGATTGAAATTCAAAAATACAATTTTCAACAATGTTTTCAAGTTCCTTGATTGAAACCTCAGCAATTGAGACAGAATTTTCTTTTTCTTGAGGAACTGGTTTTATTTCATCTAACCGCTTTTGAACGGGTAATATAGTCTTTTGTATCTGAGGAGAATCGGATTTTGATTTTCTAACAACACGCCTTAGAATACTTGCCAAATTTTATACCCGTTTTATGCGAATTTTCAAGTTATTCTCTTCGTTGTGAGATAAGATAATCTCACTTATACTCGAATATATCATTTTTCCAAAAAAGGAACGTGTTTTTTAGATCCTAAGTTCCATGTTTTGTTGGCTCAGAAAATCATTTAATTCGTTTCTATGCGGTAAAGCTGTAATTGCACCACGTTTTGTTACAACTAATGCTCCGACCGCGTTTGCTACGGCGACGCATGTCTTCAGATCCCACTTCTTAAGTATTCCAACCAAGAAGCCAGCGTTCCAGCCGTCTCCAGCGCCTGTGGTGTCAACAGCTTTTACTTTGAAGGCTGGGACGTTAATTATTTGTCCCTCCTTTGTCATTACAAAAGCACCATTTGCGCCAAGTTTTATGCCAACTGTTTTTACGCCACGTCTCAAACATTTTTCCGCTGCTTTTTTAGGATTCGTTGTTCCAAAGATGAAAGAAAATTCTTCACGTGAAAATGTTGCTATGTCAGAAAGCCCAAGCATCAGATTATAGAATTTTCTTATAGTGTACTTAGAGCTCCATACATCCAATCTGAGCGTTGGGTCAAATGAAACTTTTACTCCTTCTTTTTTTGCTTGTTTTACAGCATATATTATGGCTTTTCTCGATGGATTCTGGGATAATGCGAATCCTGAAACGTGAAAAATTTCAGCGCCCTTAATGTATTCTGTATCAATGTCATCAATTGATAATGCGCTGTCTGAGGTTCCACTGACCCAAGGTTTACGGTAAAAAATAAAGGACCTTTCTCCTGTTTCAGGTTCATTGGCAACAAATGCTAATGTTGTGAGGGTTCTCTTCTTGATTTTTACTTGTGACGTGTCAACATTGTTCTTTTTTAACTCTTGAATAATAAATTGCCCGAATGGATCTTCACCAACCGCCGTTATTGCTCCTGATGTTGAACCTAATCTGGCAACTCCAACAATGGTGTTCATTGGGGCACCGCCAAAGCATTTTTGGAAAGCCGGAACATCAATGTAGGAGACAGGTTCAGTAGCAACAAAATCTATTAAGACTTCGCCTATTCCAACAACTTCGGGTGACATGTCCATTCGCCTAAATAATATAGATCATTTTTTATTTAAACTCTTAATTCCGTTCATGTATGGTCTCAAAACTTCGGGAATGATAACTGTTCCATCTTTTTGTTGATATTGTTCCAAAATTGCCATCATGGTTCGGCTTGTAGCTAATGCTGTGCTATTAAGCGTGTGAACAAAGTCTTTTGGAGGTTTGCCAGCTCCCTCTCGGTACTTGATTCCAAGCCTTCTTGCTTGATAGTCGGTGCAGTTCGAGTTTGAACCAACCTCTCTGAAGACGCCGTCTGCCATCCATACCTCCGTGTCGTACTTCTTAGCTGCGACTGTTCCGATATCTCCAGTGCACACGTTCACCACGCGGTAATGTAAGCCGAGCATCTGATAGAGTTCCTCGCAGTTTTGTTGAAGTTCCTCATGGAACCCCCAGGACTGCTCCGGCAAGCAGAATATAAATTGCTCAATTTTATTGAACTGATGCATTCGGAAGAAACCTTTTGTATACTTGCCATGGGCTCCGATTTCGCGTCTAAAATTGGTACTAACTCCTACAAATTTTAAAGGAAGCTCACTGATGTCTAAGGTTTCGTTCATTAACATGGCTGCAATTGGATGTTCGCTTGTCGCTATGAGGTAGTGATCCTCATTTTCTATTTTGTACATGACGGTTTCGAAATCTGCTAGGTCTGTTACTCCTTCATACGGTTCTCTTCGCAACATGAAGGGAGGCTCAACCAAGGTATATCCTTTCTTCATCAAATGATCAATAGCAAACCGTTGGATAGCAAGGTCAAGAAGAGCTAACTCGCCCTTTATGTAATAGAAACCTGTACCAGCAACCTTGTTTGCCCTATCTTCATCAACCAATCCAAGGTTTATGCCTAGTTCCAAGTGATTCTTAGGTTGAAAATTGAATATTGGCGGTGAACCCCATCTTCTAATTTCAACATTTTCGTTTTCGTCGTGACCGTAGGGAACGGTTTCATGAAGTAGATTTGGTATTCGTTTAAGCAAATTTTGTGACTTCTTATCGTACTCGTCGACTTGAGTGTTCAGTTCAGTAATCTTAACCTGTACCTCGTCAGCTTCCTTTAGCAGTTGAGGCTCAACTAAACCCTTCTTCTTCATTTTGGCGATTTGTGCGCTGAGCTCATTACGTTTTCTTCTAAGATCATTAATTTGGGTCAGTAAAATTCTCCATTTTCTGTCAGTTTCTATGAACTCCTCTAATAAATTCAATTTTTCTGGATCGTTTCGTCTTTTCAAATTTTCCTTAACGAGTTCAGGATTTTTTCGAATAATCTTGACATCAATCATGTTGAGGAACTCCGAATATTTCTATGAATATTCAAACTACAAAAATATAAGGGTGAAGCAACAACACTGATTGTTAAGTCCACTAAACATTTTAATACTTCGTTTTTTCATTATTTTGGAGCTGAAGTGGTGTTACAAAGTGTCTAAACCTGGCCGTGTTAAGGATAAGTGGCGTAGTAAAAAATGGTATACCGTCGTTGCCCCAGACTATTTTGGGGGTGTTGAAATAGGGTCGATACCTGCAGACGAGCCTGAGTCTCTTATTGGTAGAACTGTCGAGTCAACTCTTTATGATATAACTGAGGATTTTGCTCATCAGTATTTAAAAATGTTTTTTCAAATAATAGGTGTTGATGGAAAACGGGCTTTAACAATATTTAAGGAACATGAATATTCTAGAGACTATTTAAGAAGTCTTGTTAGAAGAAGGACTACGAGGGTTGACGCTATAGTTACAGTGACAACGAAGGATGGTTATAAACTTAGAATATCCACGTGTGCTTTTACTCTTACAAGAATAAGAACTTCTCAAGAAAAAGAAATCCGCAAAATTATGAGGAAGATAACTGAAGATAAAGCATCTGCGCTTACATTTAATCAAATTGTTCAGGAAATTGTCCTGGGAAAAATTGCCTCCGATATATATAATGAGGCGAAAAAAATTGCGCCGTTGCGGCATGTGGGTTTAAGAAAATCCAAACTTTTATCAATACCATTAACTGAGGCTAATGTTGCTCCTACGCTGGTTACTGAAGTGTCAAATTAAGACAAAAATACTTTTTGCTATGTTCGAAAATTCTGCTTCTCACAGCTCTAATGTTCTAAGAAAAAAAGTTGCTCGTGAAGCAGCGGTTTTACTATATAGTTCCCAAGAGAAGGAATATAAACAAGCGAAAGAAAAGGCCGCCTTGAACTTGGGTATTCGAATATTACCAACAAACCTTGAAGTTGCCAGAGAACTAGATATAATTGCAGAAGAAAACGAGGGCCAATTGAGAAAAGATCGTTTGCTCCGCATGCGTAAAGAAGCTTTCGAAATAATGTCGACGCTCAAGTCTTTTAATCCGAAACTTGTCGGAAGCGTATGGAGAGGAACCGCGAACATTAACAGCGACATCGACATCACCGTCTATTCTTTTGACCGCAACTTAATACTCGAAAAAGTAGAAGAAAAAGGATTTAACATAATAAAAACTGAGGTAATTTCTGGCCCAAATCAAAAAGGAGCGAAAGAGTCTTTTCACATCACGGTCTTACTTTCGTCAGAAGACAAGGCTGAAATTGTTGTCCGAGACCCCGATGAGAAAAATCAAAAAAATAGGTGCGAAATATATGGTGATATGATTGAAGGCCTAGATATCGATCATCTAAGCAAAATTCTTAAAGAAGACCCTCTGAAACGGTTTATTCCAAAGAATTTTTTGTCTTAACAAATTCTTTTTTGGATCTAAATACTATTTCAGTTAGACTTAATGGTCGCTGTTGGATTTCCTAATGTTACTAATGATATAGGTAATGAAGTATGTTAACCCTTATCCCTGAGGCCAACATCATCAAGAAGGATTGGAGGAGAGTTGACCTTAAAATTGGATTGTGTTATCCTAATGTCTACCGTGCTGGAATGAGCGGTCTAACAATAAGGCTACTTTATGCCTTATTCAATATTCGTGACGATGTTCTCTGTGAACGTTTTTTTGTTCCAACGAGGCAGGAACGTTGGGTAAGCCTCGAATCTGGTCAACCATTGAAGAAGTTCGATGTCGTTGCTTTTACGCTACAATATGAAGAGGATTACGTTAACGTTATTCGGATGCTATTAAGATCAAATATCCCGATAAGGAGGGAAAACAGAAAGGCTGGAGATCCAATAGTCATGGCAGGCGGTCCATGTGCTACTGCTAATCCTGAACCCTTAGCTGACTTCATA
>JAGTQS010000021.1:0-3141 GCA_018397055.1 Candidatus Bathyarchaeota archaeon
ATGGAGTTCCAAATATGAAAAATTAACATTATTTTGGTAAAATACTTTAAAGAAATGGGCAAAAGCCAAAAATTTGCCAAACTTTAGTTTTTAATTGTAACCATGCCAAACGGAACGTGGTAAGTTTGTAAGGTTCCTGTGCAACCTAACACGGCGTCTAAATGCGGAAGAACCCAAGAATATTTGTTTATAACCTCAGGTGACGGGGATTTGCCGTTTTCATTATGGTTAAATTTTGAGTCAAAACTGAAGTATACTGCCACGTCTTGGCACAGTTCGCCTCCGAGGTGTTCTTCATATTTAGATACCTCGCTGTATATGTGGCCAACCATTTGGTATCTTCTTTTTTCCATAGTACCTAGTGGGTCGATGGCGTCAATGATGAGAAACGCGCCGTTATGAGCAATAGCCAGGAATGCTTGAGATCTTAATAGCTCTTTGGGCTTTGTCGTGGTGTGGTCACGCAGACCCGGGTAGCAGATTGACGTGGAATACACAAACGGCATTTTAGGGGTGAGGTTGTAAAACAGTTTACAGATGAAAGATTGATGTAAAAACTCGCCGTAAAAGTCTCCATCAACAAAGTCACAGTGTTTAGTCAACCAAGAAGTTACGCCGTACTTCCAAGGTCCATTTAAAGTTGAGGATTGATGTTCAACAGTAACTTCTGGCCTAATTTTTTTTACAACACCTGTAGCCATCTCTGTAAACTCGGAAAGCCATTTTTCCCGCTTTTTCTGGAATTTCAGCCAATGAGGATCGTTCCAATCAATCGTTGTAGGAAGATCTTCTCCTTCTTCTTGCATGAATCTTTTTTTACAATTCTGACAATAACAGACGGTTGGCCAAAAGGTCATGTCGAAAAAGATTCCTTCAAAATTGTAGTTTCTACATAGTTCCTCAATTTGGTTAGCGACAAAAATTCTGTATTCCGAGTTTGGGCAACAGACACCGTATCTTCCACCATGACCAGAACTGTCTCTTGACGGTTTTCCGTTAATATCTATTATGCGCCAATCAGGATTTTGTTCATAAGCCCAGTTGTTGTATATCAGGCTATAATAGACAATTACGTCGATTCCTTCTTTATGGCAAAGCTGAATTATTGAGCCGAGAAAGTCTTTTCCGCCTAATCCCCTATGCATATGACCAGTCTTAGTTGGCCAATAACAATAGCCTACGTGTGAGTTCGCATAAATCATAGCTGATTTTACGTTCGCAAGTTTCAGCATTGCCACATAGTTCTCTGGGTTAAGCTGAGATAGAAATCTTTGGTCCCAGTCTTCGATGTGCATATCAACTAGGTTTCTTCTATAACTATTCCCAAACCACTCTTTTCCACTCATAGCAGTTTCCTCTTGACAACCCTATTCTAGGAAAACAAAAAATAATAAGGTTGTTATTTCAGGTTAGCCAAACTAGATTACATTAGGCCTTTTTCAGATGATTACGGATTAAATTAGGTTTTTATGGTCATCTTCTGCAATTATGTTTCTTTGTTTCGGTCTTCTTCTTCAAGCTCCAAAATAACGGGTCCAAAATATCCACAGTCATAACATATGTACTGTTTTGGCATAAGCCACATGTCGAACTTGCTGGAAAGCCTAATTTTGGTACTTCCACATCTAGGGCAGACTTTGAGTTTTCTTGGTTTATGAGACTCTAGATTAGTCTTTTTAATCATAAGGTGCAACTGCTAAGGCTTCCAAAACCTCTTTTTCTATAGTTTTACTGTACTTCAATATTTTCTTTAGGGTATCCTGCCTGAAGAAGAAAGTTACTGGCTTTTTCTCTTTGGTCACCTTGAAGAAGGATTTGGCCATTTTTTGCTGTTCCACCGCAAGCGCAGAAGTTCTTCATTCTCTGAGCTAATTTTTTGAGATTTGTTTCTTTTGAGTCAAGACCTTCGATGACCGTCATAGCTCTGTGGAATTTCCGTGTTTCCATGCGTACCATAATTTTTTGTTGCTCTTTACTAATTTCACCACAAACACAAATGTCCTTCGGAAGCCCACATATTGGACAAATTTCAACCATTATTTATTTCTTGGCTCCTTATATGGCTGCTCTAAAGAATAAATATGGGCATATTTAAGATTTTAGGAATATGGTTCTCATTCTACGTAAGTGGCGGAAGATGACTAAGCTGGTCTAGGACAAATGAACGAATGTTTTGTGGATTTGGTTTGTCTGCAACTATCTCTCCTTTCATAACCAAAGGCTTAAGTAAGGGCGAAGTTACGCTGCCGCAAACTGGGCATTTTGGTTCAGGGTTTGAAAAAGGAACAACAACATCGACAAAGCATGACTGACACCGCCAAACTTGTTTTTTGCCGCCAAGTTTTCCCCGTTTTGCCGCAATCTTACCTTCAACTTCAACGATGTCTAGGGCAAAATCAACTGTAGGAGCATTACTAATAGATGTTCCAACACCGAAAGCTTCTGCGCCTGCTTGGCCTAGAGTTTTTACGCTTTGTTCGTCCAGTCCGCCTGAAACGAAGATTTTAACGTGCCTATAGCCTCTTATGTCCAGTTCCCATCTGACTTCTCGAACAATCTCGGCTAGGTCGCCTTTCCTCGAGCGTGGTGTGTCAAGACGAACTGCTGAAAGACTATTCTTTAGAGCCTCTGCTGCCATGATAGCCTCAGCCTTTTCGTCGTAATAAGTATCCACAAGACAAACCCTTGGCATGTCTGGAGAAATTACCTCGTCGAATGCTTTCCAAGCTTCCGTTTGGCTGCCTATAGCTATAATTAAGGCATGAGGCATGGTTCCACTTGGCTCAACTCCGACAATTTTGGCTCCTATGAGGCTTGAAACACCGTCAAGTCCACCTATGTATGAGGCCCTATCAAGCATGGGCGCAATTGCTGGATGCATTCTTCGAACTCCAAAGGCTAGAACTTGCTTGTCTTTTGCAGCTAATCTAATGCGGGCTGATTTAGTAGCCACACCCGTAGACTGACATAGTAAGCCAAGCAGAGGTGTTTCTAAAACGCAGAACTCGCCATATGGTCCTTCGATGAACATGACAGGTTCCCTGAACCCTCTGAGGTCATGAGTAAAGAAGACTGTTCCCTCTCGCATCGCATACACGTTCACGGAACATCCTTGAAAAAGGTTAGCTGCTTCTGCGCCTG
>JAGTQS010000021.1:3158-20768 GCA_018397055.1 Candidatus Bathyarchaeota archaeon
GGCCAATTTTCAGGAAGGCTGCCGGTTGTAACCTCTGCGACAACATGTATCTTGTCCTTGTTTTTTGCTTTAAGAATCTGCATGGTTCGCTCGAAGTAAATGTCGGTTGTTTTTCCTTGTTTAATCTCCTCGTCGTTTGCGCAGTGGAAAAGACGCATGCATTTCACCTATCATAGAATAAATGATGCTGAACTGATAAGAACCTTTTCTTAAAAAAAAGCGGAAGTTTTTTTGACCTGCTTATCTGTCGGTCGATTCATTTGTTTTTAGCTTTTTTAATAGCCAAGCAATTTTTTTCCCGAAGGTTTTTATTGTGTTGATTCCTTCCTCGTCTTTAAGAACTTCTCCCTTTGAACGCCCGAAAGCCACGTTCCAGTACGATGAGCCGGGTATAATCATTTCTTGAATCATGAAGAAAAACAGTAGCTGCGCAAAGGTGAAGTTTTTCCCCGCTCTTCGTGCTACAACAATTGGTCCGCCTACCTTGTTTCGCAGAGGCTTGTCTCGTTTTGAAAAGAACCTGCTGATAAGGCTGACAATTTGAGGCGAGGCTGCGCCATAATAGACTGGCGAGGAAAGTATTATGCCGTCGGCTTTAATCATTTTTTCAGCAATTTTTTCGAAATCATCCTTATAATGGCATTTTCCAGTTTCAGAACAGGCACGACAACCGTCACAGGGCTCAATCTTTTTTCCTGCAAGGCTGATTAACTCTGTCTCGATTCCTTCTTTTTGTATTTCGTCTAGTGCTATGTTAGTTAGGATTTCGGTGTTTCCGCCAGGTCTTGCGCTGCCAACGACGCCTACAACTTTCATGAATAACCTACCTCACCCTAGAATAAAATATTCTATATTTTAAAAATAAATATGGGTTTTTCTCAGGGTTCTCCGCAAAGTGCTGTTATGCGTTTCCAGTTCTGGTCTACCCATTGCTGGATGACTTCGAGTTCTTTTTGGAACTGTGGTTGAAACAGGTGTCTGAATCTGCCTTGTGGCTTAAGAAACTCGACAACTGGTTTCGGGTTTGGAACCTTGATGTTCAGCTTGTATTTTCCGTCTTCAACTTCATATACGGGCCAATATCTTGTTTGGACAGCGAGCCTTGCTATCTCGATGCTTTTTTCAGAATCGTGCCTCATTCCAAGAGGACAGGGTGAAAAAACATGTAATACAGCTGGGCCTTTAACGTCTAAGCCTTTCTGAACCTTAGTAATATAGTCGTTCCAATATGCAGGTGAAGCAGTAGCGGCATATTCTATTCCGTGAGCTGCGCAGATGCCTATTAAGTCTTTCTTAAACTCGGGTTTTCCTGGAATCTTTGTTCCAGCAGGGCTTGTTGTTGTCGATGCACCGTGAGGCGTGGCTCCAGACCTCTGAATACCAGTGTTCATGTAAGCCTCATTATCGTAGCAGATATACAGAAAATCGTGGCCTCTTTCAAGAGCGCCAGAAAGAGCTTGAATTCCAATGTCGAATGTTCCGCCGTCTCCCCCGAAAGCAATTATGTCAATATCCTTGTTCCAAGCGTTCCTCTTCACTAAAGCTTTGCATGCAGACTCTATTCCTGATGCAACGGCTGCTGCGTTTTCGAAGGCAACGTGAACCCACGGAAGCTTCCATGATGTGAATGGGTAAATTGTTGAGGCTACTTCCATGCAGCCTGTGGCGTTAACGACTACAGCTGGTTTTTTTAAAGCTTTAAGCGTCATTCGAGCGATGATTCCAGCTCCACATCCAGCGCAAAGTCTATGTCCAGATGTGAACCTTTCTTCTGTGGTTAATTCTTGCAGTCTGACCATTATTCTCTCACTCCTACAAATTTAAGTGGTTCTTTAACAATTCCCGTTTTCGCAACATCCATAGCTTCGTTAAAGATTGCCTCAATGTCAAAAGGCGTAATGTCTCTTCCTCCTAATCCGTAAACAGCGTTGAAAACTTTTAGCTGCTTTCCATTGTCATAAAGCGTGGAAACAACGTCGCTACACAAGGCACCGTACGGAGCCCCTGGACAGATGGCTCGATCCAGCACTGCTAATGCCTTAAGGTTCCCTAATGTTTGCAGCAGATGCTCAGATGGGAAGGGCCTGTAAACCCAAGGTTTGATGACTCCTACTCTTTTTCCTTGGCTACGCAATTTTTTAGCCACTGCTTTGGCTGTTCCAGCCGTGCTTCCTAAACATAGGACTGCTGCTTCAGCGTCTTCAAGTCCGTAAGTGTTAATGTAGCTGTATTTTTTTCCAGTTAAGCCTTCGAATTCTTTGTTAACCTTGTCTATGACTGGTGGCGCATTTTTTAGTGCTTCTACTTGCTGGCGCTTTATTTCGAAATAATAGTCTGTGAAGCATAATGCTCCGACCGTGAAAGGATTATCAGGGTCAAGCTTGAACGGCGCATTTCTTATGGAGAGGAATTTTTCAACGTCACCGTCGTCGTAGACCTCGACCCTTTCCAATGCGTGAGACAAGATGAACCCGTCGATGTTCACGGTTACTGGAAGCAAAACCTCGTGGTCCTCCGCAATTTTGAAGGCTTGCAAAACCCAATCGTAAGCTTCTTGAGAGTTTTCGCAGTAGATTTGTATCCAGCCACAGTCTCTGGAGCCCATCATGTCAGAATGGTCACCGTGTATGTTGATTGGAGCTGAAAGAGCACGGTTCACGACTCCCATGACAATTGGGCACCTGAGTCCAGAAGCAATGTAAAGCATCTCATGCATCAAAGCAAGCCCTTGGCTTGAACTCGCGGTGAAGACCCTTGCGCCTGCAAGGCTTGCACCAATGCAGGCAGACATGGCGGAGTGTTCAGATTCTACGCAGACAAATTCTGTGTGAACTTCGCCGTTGTGGACGTATTCGCTGAAGGCTTCAACGATTATTGTTTGCGGCGTGATTGGATATGCGGCTACAACATCCACTTTACTTTGTTTAGCAGCGTACGCTATGGCTTCATCTCCGGTAAGACCCATTATTTTTGGCATTTTACTTTTTCTCCTCCACCATTGTGATTGCTTTTACAGGGCATTCGTTTGCGCATATTCCGCAGCCCTTGCAGTAATCATAGTTTATGTCAATAAACTTTTCTTTCCGAACTATTGCGGCGTCGGGACAGTAAATCCAGCAGAGAAGACAGTTTATGCATTTTCCCTGGTCAACGATTGGCTTGAATGCTCGCCAATCTCCTGTTTTGTATTGCATGGCTGAGCCTGGTTCGAAAAGAAGTCCGCCTATTGGAATTTTCTTCCATCCCAGTTTGGATTCTTTACTCAACTTTTTCTGCCTCCTCGTATGCCCTTTTTATGACGGCGACATTTTTTTCTCCCACCGCGCCTGGGAACCGTTCTTTTACAACCTTGTCTATGGAATCTAATGTCACTATCGGAGACGCTTTTACTAGTGCTCCAAGCATTGCTGTGTTGTATATTGGTCTGCCTAGAACGTCAAGGGCTATTCTTGTAGCGTTGACTGTGAAGATTTTGGCTTTTTCAGCCCTTAAATTCTGCTTTAATGTGGTGCTGTCTTTTTCTGTGTTTGCAACTATGGTTCCGTCTTTGACGAGTCCTAATGTCATGTTCACTGTGCCAATAAGGGTGGGGTCAACTATGACGACGACGTGAGGATTGTATATGTGGCTGTGAATGGTTATTGGCTCGTCGGAGATTCTGGTGTAGCCAGTTACAGGTGCTCCTCTTCGTTCAGGTCCGAACTCTGGAAAAGCTTGAACGTATTTTCCATCAAGCAAAGCGGCGTAGGCAAGTAGGCGGCTAACTGTGACTATGCCTTGTCCACCTCTGCCGTGCCATCGAACCTCGACTAGCAACAATTAACCTCCGTGATTGTTGTCCTAAATTTTTGTGGTGTTTTTAATTGAAAGAAGCTTATAACTCTACCTACGTTATTGGTCTATTTTTTGGTTTTTTGTACTGTAAAACAGTTGGACCAATAACACTGCGAGGCTAAGGGCAAATCCGAAATAGTAGGGGGCAACGTCTGAAAAAGTTGACAGTGCCCCGCCAATCAGTGGGCCGGCGAAGTATCCGAACCCAATTATGCTTTCGAAAATTCCTGCTGCGTGTCCTCTTGTTGTTTCCCATCTTCCTAAAACTAGGGCTATTGAGGCGGCGTACGCAAAGCCTGTTCCAGAACCGTAAAGCGCAAAACAAATCACGTATTGTGGAAAGGTGTTGCTGATGATTGTTAAAAGAGAGGCTGCTCCAAGAAGTAATGTTCCGAACAGAAGCATACCCTTTTTTTTAATTTTTGCCTCCACTTTGTTTGTTTGGCTAAAGATGATGACTCTGGCTACTCCAAAGGCAAAGACGATCCAGCCTATGTTGAATGCGGATATTGCAAGTTTGGTTGCGTAAGCTGGGAAAAGAGAAAGAATTATGCCGTCAAGTGAAGAAAAGAGGAAGATTGATAAAAGCCCAGGTACAAGTGGATAATGCCGGTTTGAAGCTTTTTTTAGGCTGAGGCTTGCTTGAATGTTTTGGTCGCTGCCTTTTTCTCGTTCAACAATTATGATGAGGCTTAAAATACAGAAAATTGTTGATAACAAAAAAGCGAAGATGAAGGGCGTTTTTATTGAAAAAGCTGTGATCAGTGAGCCGCCGATTACTGGGCCTATAATCATGGCTGACCCCCAGGAGAGGTTGAATCTTCTTAGAGTTTCTTCGAGTTTGATCTCTCCTATGTCTGCTAATAGGGCTTCCACTGCGGGCCAAAAGATGGCGACTGATGACCATTCTATGATCTTGGCTAGAACAAGCGTTAAAACCTCTTCAGAAAAAACGTATAAAAGACATGCGAAGCTGTAAAGGGCGAGGGACGCAGAGACGAATATTTTTCTTTTCGTTTTGTCGCAGTATGTTCCTGCCACAAATGGGAGAAATGAGTAAACTAGGCCTCCTGCTGAACCGATTGCTCCTACAATTAATGTTGAGGCCTTAAGGGATTCGGCGAAAATTGGAACTGTGATGCTGACTGCACCCACGACCATTTGGCATACAAAAGAGACTGAGAAGAGGAACATCAATGAAGCTTTTTTATTGCTGTTCTTTACCACAGCATCACTTCGAACCGAAGGATATCTGGAACTGAATTAAAATTTTATCTGCGAAGGTTTGTTTACGACTCGATAGCCATGAGTCTATTGGAAAAATGGAAACAGAAAATAAAAGGGAGGTTGAAAATTAGGCTTGTTTAGTCGAATTCTCCGCCGCCTTCGCCGCCCATGCCTTCTGGACCTTTAGGCGGTGTTGGTGGAGCTTTCATTTTTCCAGCTGCTATGACGTCGTCGATTTTCAGTATCATGGAGGCTGCTTCTGTTGCTGATTTTATTATTTGCTTTTTGACGGCTAAGGGCTCGTAGACGTCGTTTTTCTCCATGTCAACAACTTTACCTTCGAAAACGTCGACGCCTGCCCATTTCTGACCTTTTTCGTGGAAGGCTCTAAGGTCTGAGATGATGTCGATCGGGTCAAGTCCAGCGTTTTCGCCAAGAGTCGTAGGCACAACCTCGACTGCTTCAGCGTAGCTCTGAACTGCTAACTGTTCTCTTCCTGGAAGTGTTTCGGCGAACTCTCTTAGGGATCTTGCTACTTCGACTTCCGGTGCGCCTCCTCCGATTACTATTTTTGGTTCTTGGACGACGTCTCTGACTACGCATAAGGCGTCGTGTACGGATCTTTCAGCTTCGTCGACGACTCTTTCGGTTCCTCCGCGGATTAGGATTGCCACTGAACGTGGGTTTTTGCATCCTTCCACAAAGGTCATTTTGTCGTCGCCAATTTTTCTTTCCTCCACGAGTGCGGCGTAGCCGAGGTCCTTTTCCGTTATGTCTTGGAGGTTTGTGACTACTTTTCCACCCGTGGCTTTAGCGAGTTTTTCCATGTCGGATTTTTTAGCTCGTCTTACGGCCGATATTCCTTTCCTAGCGAGGAAGTGCTGAACCATGTCGTCTATGCCTTTTTGGCAGATTACGACGTTTGCTCCTGTTGCAGCTATTTTTTCAACCATGTCTCGCATCATGTTTTCTTCTTCGTGGAGGAATGCTTCCATTTGCTCTGGGGTTTCGATGTTGATTTTTGCGTCAAATTCTGTTTTTTCGACTTCGAGAGCTAGGTCTAGTAGTGCGATCTTGGCATTTTCGATGCGTTTAGGCATGCCTGGGTGGACTATTTCCTTGTCTAGAACTATGCCTTTGATGAGTTTGGTGTCGGTGATCGATTCGCCTGCTTTCTTTTCAACCATTATGTTGTCTAGGTCTACTTTGTATTCGCCTCCGACTTTTTCCGCCACGTGTAGAACAGCGTCGACCGCTATGTCTGCAAGTTGTTCTCGGTTTTCAGCTACGAGCTTGCTTCCCATCGAGGTCATGGCGACCTTCTTTAGGGCTTTCTTGTCTGTTGGAGAAACGCTGATTGCGATTTTTTCAAGCGTTTCAAGCGCTTTGTCAGCGGCTTTTCGGTAGCCGTCTATGATTACGGTAGGGTGAACGTTCTTGTTTAACAGATCCTCTGCCTTTGAGAGGAGCTCTCCAGCTATGACCACTGAGGTTGTTGTTCCGTCGCCTACTTCGTCGTCCTGGGTTTTAGCAACCTCAACCATCATTTTTGCAGCTGGGTGTTCAACGTCGATTTCGTCTAGGATCGTTCGTCCGTCGCTTGTTATTGTTACGTCGCCTAAACTGTCAACAAGCATCTTGTCCATGCCTTTTGGTCCTAAAGAACTTTTCACAGCTTCGGCGATTATTTTCGCCGCCATGATGTTGGCGTGCTGAGCTTCTTTTCCTCGAGATCTTGAAGAACCCTCCTTCAAGATTAGAACGGGAACTCCTTGTGTTGTTGCCATAAAGATTCCTCTTTTAAACTTTAGTATCATTAAACAATTTTGCGGAAAATATATACTTTTCGTAATCGTTCCTTAATTTTTAGTGGAGTTTTTGTTGAGTTCATTTTAGGAGATGCTTTCTTCGTCTCTTGGATTTTAAACTTTGTTGAGCGGTGAATAGTAACATTTCGTGATTACGTTGAGAGTGCCTTTTAGTTGATTGTTTCTTGTGCTCACTAGAGGTGCCTTGGCATTATATACTCAGATTGAAAGAAAGTGTTGCACGTAGGAGGATGAAAGTTGTGATGTTCAGGATAAGTTTAGCTCGTGAGACCAAGGTGTACGTTGAGACGGCTCTAGTTACTGTTGTCGGTATTCTTGTAGGATATTTTGCAATATTCAGTGTACTCGTCGTTTTGCTGTAGCTTGGTTAAATAGTCTCAAGTGTTCTCCTGTTTGTTTTGTATTGGAATTGAGCTTGTGGGGGCTCGTAAAACATTACGAGGATTTTATCTTTATAAATGGGTGAATGTGATTCGTGAGAGTGATAGAGGGGTAAGGGGTATATAGTCGGGTCAGCTTTCCTGACCATCCGCCATGTTTCGTGCCTGTTCCGTGCGTCATGAGACTTTTTTTCTTTATACAGGCGCTGTGGAAACAATGTGGAACTGTGGATTCAGACGTTTCAGTTTGTTCTGATTTATGTGACGTCGTTTTTCGTTTTTTGTGTCAAACTGTTTTCCCATGTCGGCATAGAATGTGAGAGGCTGTATATTGACGGGAAAGTTTTTAGCTGTCTACCTGCATCGTTTTCTGCGTGTGCCTTCTTTCCAAGATGAGCGGAGAAAGAATGTTGTTTAAGGCATCTTCTAGGAGGCGGATGTATTCTTTTGCATCGTAACGGCATGATTGCTTTATTAGCTGTTTTGGTATGACACGTCTTTCGGAGCGTTTGTTGTTTACGTCCAGAATGACGTATTTGACTGTTTGACCTGCTGCGACCTCTAGTCCGTGAATGCTAAGCTGTTTCGCCGCTATGGTTTGATGCCAGTTAGCGACGTATTCATCAGGGTCTTTTGACAGCTGCTTACTTATCACCAAATCATCTAGGCTAATTTCTTTGCTCAGAATCTTGTCAGCGTATCTTCTAAGTAAACGAAAGGCGTAGGGTATACGTTGAATGAATTCCTCAGAGTTTCTCGCCTTAGCCATCTCTTGAAGTATCTCGGCTTGAAAGCAGTTCACAATGTTTGGAGCGTCTCTGCGCCGCACCTCGATTCCCCTTGCCTTAATTTTTCCATCTTGAAAAACGCCGTAAAATCTGTTTAAGACTGGAACTCCAGGGTTGGTTTTCGAAGGCAGAAAAACTATCCACTTATACCGCCCCTCGTAGGATATTGGTAACTCTGTTTTTTCAGTGATTTCCCTGCACAACTCAACAAAGTCCTTGTCGGTTGCGTTTGGTTTTTTCAAGTATGTACCCCACGCTTTTCTTTGCTCAGAATCTTGTCAGCGTATCTTCTAAGTAAACGAAAGGCGTAGGGTATACGTTGAATGAATTCCTCAGAGTTTCTCGCCTTAGCCATCTCTTGAAGTATCTCGGCTTGAAAGCAGTTCACAATGTTTGGAGCGTCTCTGCGCCGCACCTCGATTCCCCTTGCCTTAATTTTTCCATCTTGAAAAACGCCGTAAAATCTGTTTAAGACTGGAACTCCAGGGTTGGTTTTCGAAGGCAGAAAAACTATCCACTTATACCGCCCCTCGTAGGATATTGGTAACTCTGTTTTTTCAGTGATTTCCCTGCACAACTCAACAAAGTCCTTGTCGGTTGCGTTTGGTTTTTTTATGTAAAGCGAGTCGACGATTCCATGCACGATTTCGAAGCCTTTTTGCTCAGCTAAATATACGGTGTCCATCAACGTTTTTCGGGCGTAGGCGCAGGCGGCGTTGAATGCGTCCACCTTACCAAAACGGGCATTTCTGTATCCCATATATCCGAAGCACGTGCATAGAATGATTTTGAAGGCTACTTGCCGCTGGTCAAATTTCATCTTTTCTTCGGCGTTGCTTGCTTTGTCTCTTGCCGCCTTATAATACGCCCGTTTTTTGAGCATAGGCTCCAGAACCTTCGGAATAATTCCTACCCGTTTCTCGCAGATGTTGTATCCAAGTTCAGGCACACGGTTCCTCGAGTTTGGGCAACACTTGCATCCCACTGTTTCGGGGCTGATGTTCTTCTTTAGCATAAGCGTGGGGTACATACTTGAAAAGTCGATTTCGCCTACATTGTCGTGGATGCCAAGTTTAGGTTCAAAGTAGAATCCTCCCCTGTCAGCCGTCAGCAAGTCTCTCGCGGTCTTAAAGTTTTCAGGCTCGTTTTTCTTCCAAGGAACCAGAATGTCGTCTTTGTGGGCTTGATAAAGCTGAATCGACTTCATGCTTGTTCCAATGGTTACTCTGGAGACACTGTAAAGGGGAATTCTGCATGTTCTAGCAATCTCAACAAGCCCTTCTAAACCGTAACGCTCGTAGAAGCCGGAGTTTTTAAGGTCGATGTGAAGCCTTCCGAGAAGCCTTTGCGGCGCAGCACGATAATAGACGCGTCCGTACGAAAAGTATGTTGTTCCCTTCTTTTGCACGACGTTGATGCCTGCTTTTTCCCGTCCTAGCTCAAGCTCTGATAGTACATTGTTCTTAAGAGCCCTTCTTGCCAAGTAAGTGAAAAGAAAATCATCTCCACCCTCTGAAAAAACGATGTCAGGGTCATGTTCCCTTATAGTTTTCACAAGCGTAATGATTTTTTCTCCTTCATCAGCGGAATCAATAGTTATCTGTTCACCATCGGCTTCCACCAGAATCTTAGCGATTGGGTCTTCAAATGTTGGAAGGGCGCCTCTGCTGGCAATCTCGGCTTTAAGGTTAACGGTTCTTAAACTTGGAATCTGGTAGTCCACGCTTTCCGCTGAATCCATCAGTCTCCATGATACGTTGCCGTCTTTAACGGCGGCCTCCACGTATGCGAAGGGGAAAAGGTCTTTTTCGTACAGGTACATTTGGGGAAGAGGGATGTCCACGTTCCAAAGTCTGTATTTATCGTAGTCGCCTAGTCTCCACACCACACCAGTCAGAAACCGTAGACTGTCTGCGTCGGGAAATGTTACTTTTAAGACCGTGGAACGTTCGTTGCTTTGAAGCCCAACAAACTTTTCTACAAAATCAAATTCAGCCTCAACCTCGTTTTTAGGCAGGTACCGAATTAACTGTTCCAAATCTTTCTTGCTTGGTGCGGAAACGTAAAAGTATGGTCTCCACTCGTCCACGACCTTTAGGCATTCCCCCTTCTCGGTTTTAATCCAGACAGCCATCTTCCCAGCTTTTTCTAAATAAAGATCAAGCATCCAGCCTCTTACTGGCGCCTCACTGTTGAGGCTGAAGGGCCGATTTAAGTCTCTCAAGGGCGGCTTTGAACTCCTTCAGGCTTTTTTGGTGGCTGAGAAGAATGGACATGAACATGGCTTCGGATATGATGGGTCTGACGGCGGCTCCTGCGGCTGAGGCGTATCTTCTGCACTCGTTTATCAGCTCCTCGAAGGCTTCCCTGTCTTCCTTGCGGAGCGCCTTCAGAAAGGGTTCCCATTTCTTGATCTCGCTTTCCAAGACCATGCGGTAAGAGGGAACGGTTTTGCCCAAGGCTTAAACCTCCATGAACTCTTCCAGCAGAAACTGGTTTCTCGGCTCGTTATAATGCAGGTCAACTGAAACGGCGGGTTTAGACGGGTGTTTCTCTAAAGTTAACTTTACATGCGGGTTGCCCTCCTCAATCTTAGCTGCGATGTCTGACCGTCCGATAAGATGCTGTTCAAGCAGCCTCTTTCGTCTGTTTCCGGATGAAAAAGAGGTTACCACAAAAAGAAGATTTTTTCCTTTTGCCATGTTCCAGAGGAAACAGACGATGCGGTTGAATGTTTTTTTCGCTTCAAAAAGTCCGATGTCAGAGTCGCAGTAAAGGGCGGCGATGTCTGAGATGACGACGAGCTTAGGTTTCAACCACCTGAGTACCTCAGGAAGCTTCTCAGTAACTAGGATGGTGAGCTGGTAGCTGGTGAAGGCTCTGGAAACCCAGATGTTTTTCAAGGTTTCCTCAGGATCCAGTCCCAGCAGACGCGCGTTTTCCGAGATTAGGTACGGGTCGAAGCGGTTGCCGCCGTCAATGAAGACAGCAGGCGAGCTTAACCCTCCTTCAACAATGGAAAGTTGGCTTCGGACGCACAGCAACTCAGAAAAAAAGTGGCACACCTGCGAACCGTGAAAGACGACGAGTTCTCCTATTTTTAACTCGCCGAAAAGCTTGTCCATAACCTCGACGCCAAAGGTTAAGGATTCTGAGTTATGAACTGCTGTTTGATGAATGCTTGCGACAGGTAACATGAGCTTCATCATAGCCTTTTCCTCAATGAACTTGGGAAATCTAGCTTAGCTTAGAATGCATTTAAGAGGTCTGTGAAAGCCCAGGGAGGGGGGACCGAGGTTGACGCTGCGCATTGTTTAACCTTTTTAGCAAAATGGCTTGTTACCGTTCACGCGGGAGACCCGTGCGCGTAGACGGTTAAAGGTTGCTGTGCTGTAGGCTAACCAAGACTTCTTCAATGTTTCTAAACGTCTTGTTTGGCAGTTTTTCCAACAGCGTTGAAGCGTGAACCCTCTTGTTCTCCGTTAAGTCTATCATTTTCCAGCCTTGCTTATTTATGAGCTCCTGCTTCGTCATTGGAAAAGAGGCGTCTTCAACTAGAACTTCTCTCAGGGATTGCTGCCCCGTTGCCTTCGTTGCCGTTGCGAACCGTCCTGTTTCTTTAAAAATTTTGAATCGAGCTGCGTCCGTAAACATTTTAACATTGTGGAATGAAATCGCCGTTGTTGACGAGTTACTCTTTGCGATTTTCTGGTCGATTTCGCCTAGTTCCTCGTCTGTGAACTGGTAGACGTTGTGCTGCCCCTTTCCGAACAAGCGCGTGTAGAGAACGTTGGATTCAACAGCGGGATTTTCTTTCGAAAGATCGACACAGTGAACTATTCCCTTGTCACTCATTAATTTTACCAAACTATGTGGAAGTTTATCGCCTATATTACGCCTTACTTCCCAAACGAGCTTAATCCCTTGGAGAAGCAGAGTTCCACGGGACTTGTGGAATGAAATCGCCGTTGTTGACGAGTTACTCTTTGCGATTTTCTGGTCGATTTCGCCTAGTTCCTCGTCTGTGAACTGGTAGACGTTGTGCTGCCCCTTTCCGAACAAGCGCGTGTAGAGAACGTTGGATTCAACAGCGGGATTTTCTTTCGAAAGATCGACACAGTGAACTATTCCCTTGTCACTCATTAATTTTACCAAACTATGTGGAAGTTTATCGCCTATATTACGCCTTACTTCCCAAACGAGCTTAATCCCTTGGAAATCTACGTTCTCTAAAAGGGACCTTGCCGCATCCACTTTGTTCTCATCGAATTGAATTTTAGCCGGAGTTTCCAGCACCAGAAACTTTGCTTTAAGAACTCTGCAGATTTCGGCCATGGTGTTAAAGGTTTTTATGGCTTCTTCGGTTGGTTCCATATGGTAAGTGTGCGTCACGTCTTTGTAGCAACGAACGGCGAACTCGAAGTCCCGTGGAACTCTGCTTCTCCAAGATTTAACGAGATTCATGCTTGGAATTTCGTAGAACGTCGAATTTACCTCGACGAAGTTGAAGGCTTCTGCATATGCCTCTAATGATTTGAACTCGGCAACATTGAAGTAAGCCCAGCCGCCTGCACCTATGAGGAGTTCCATCCTATTCACGTCACTGTTAAGCATCTATAGTCAATTGCTAGAATATTTTGCTTTTATAAAAATAGAAAAAGGTAATATATTAAATGAAATTTTACTTTTTGGGTTTTAGTTGTATAGGAAGATTACGTTGTTGTTCCAGACTATTGCTATGTATATTATCCTGTCGTCGTAAGGTGGCGGAGAATATTGCGTTCTGTCCCAATATGGCTCTCCAACCCTCGGGTTTACAACAGCGTCATTCTGGGGTTCCACGTAAACTAGGCCTTGATCTACTGTGTTGAAGCAGACAATAGTGTGAGAGGATTCGGCGAACACGACGTAGACGAGTCCACACTTGATTCCTTTCATAAGGGCGTGGTTCCTAACGTCAGTTGCGAAGCTTAGGCACGTGTAATTATCCATACTAAAAATGTTCTTGTCTGTTTGGTCGAGGGCGATAAAATCTAGAACTTCTTGGTAAGTCGGATCCCTTAGCGCCGTGTCTCTAAAGTTCATCGCCCAAGCGTAGTTCACAACAGCAACGACAGAGACAGATACAATCAAGACGATGACAAAATCTAGCGAATTACGCGAACAGAATTTTCCCATACGTCTCTGCCCTTAAATATTAGTTATCCCAAATTAACCTATTAACTTTACTGGCTACTATTTTGGAACGGCTCTGAAAGAATCCAAAAATAATGATTCGCCTTCACGGGCTGTCAAAAACGTCTTCTAAGACGAAAATGAATAAAATAACAGAAAATGCCTAAATGCACATGGTTTATGAGTATTCTCTGAACGTGTAGTTGCACTTCGTGCATCTGAAGAACTGGGTTGAACTTTCATCTGCCCCTCGGGTTTGAACCTGCCATACATAGGCAGTGTTGTTTCCACATTTTGGGCACGCAACCGTGACCGTCGGTAGAGTCTGGAGCTTCTGTTCCTTCTTTCCGATGACTACAAGTTGGTCTTGAGGTTTTGGAGCCGCAACCTTCAATGTGCAGGCTTCGGGCTCCACGGTTTTCTTGTAGCCGCACTTTGGACAGGTAAGGTAGCAGCCTTTACCGTCCTTTTTCCGTTTAGCCACAAGCCGAGTCTCACATTTGGGACAGAACTCCATTAAAGCCCCCCAAATTAGGATGCGTATCAATTTTTGTTAATGATGGTTCTTTTAAACTTTTCTGAACCAAGGCAGGCAATCAATCATGGACACCTTGCTGTTTGAAACCAGCTTAAACAAAAGTCCGCTGCGGGTTCCCTTTTATGTAATGACCTTTCCTGGGTTAAGGATGTTGTTGGGGTCGAAGAGCCTTTTGATTCCCCGCATTAGGCTGAGCTCCTTCTCGTCCGTGGCTGTTGTCAGCTCTTGGGTTCTGATTGCGCCTACGCCGTGCTCGCCCGTGATGACTCCTCCTAGACGAACCCCCGCCTCGTAGATTTCCTTCTTAACCTTCGCCACGTAGTCCGAGGCTTTTCCCTCCTCTTTCATCACGTGAACATGTAAGTTTCCGTCACCCGCATGCCCATAAACAGGCAGGTGGACACCGTGCTTAGCGGCGATTCTCTCAACAGCGTCCATAAGGTCTCCTAGATTACTCGGAGGCACAGTTACGTCTAAAATGTCGACCAGCTGAGGCTTAAGAGCCGTGTAAATGTTGCTTCTAATCCGAAGAACCTTATCCTGCTCTTCACGCGTTTCAGCGAGAACAGGTTCGCCGGCGCCAATCTCACTGCACGCGGCCGACAACTTTTCGCAGGCGACTAGAAGTTCTTCCTCGCTTTCGGCGTTAAGAATGATGAGGAGCTGAGCCCTTCCAGCTTGAACAGGCCACTTCTCGTTGAGATGCGCTGCGGACAAGTTAATTTCATCAGGCTCCACGTATTCGATTGCTAATGGAACAACGCCTGAGAGCAGAATCTTTTGAACTGCCTGCAAAGCCTCGTGGCGACCGTTGAAGGGCACAACAACTGTGACACTGTGCTCGCTCTTCGGGTGAAGCCTAATGGTTGCCTTAGTAATCACACATAAAGTTCCCTCGCTTCCGATTACAAGGTGCAACAAGTTGTAGCCCGCGTTGTCCTTGATTAGTTTGCCACCTAAATTGAGCACTTCACCTGTTGCCAGAACAACCTCAGCCCCTTTAACGTAGTTCCTCATAACCCCATACTTGACCGCCCTAACCCCTCCAGCGTTCGTAGCAATCAAGCCGCCAACCTGCGCTCCCTCGTCTCCAGGATGAGGAGGAAAGAACAAGCCTGCCTCGTCGCAGGCACGCAACAAGTCGCCTAAGGTAGCCCCAGCCTCCGCAACAACCATCAAGTTATCCCTGTCAATCTCCAACCTCTTCATTCTCTCTAAGGACAAGATGACGCCTGGTTCAGTTGGCACACAGGCGCCAACAAGCCCAGTTCTTCCGCCAACGGGAAACACTGGAACCCTTGCTTGGTTGGCAGTTTTAAGAATTTCGGAAACCTCGCTTGTTGAGATGGGCTTCACCAGAATTAGGTTGCTGGCTGCTTTAGGTCTAACGGGTTCAGGTGTCTCGTCTTGGAGGTAGCTCAACATGTACTCGCGTTCTGTAACAACCCATTCTTTCCCAACGATGGAAACTAGCTCTTGAGCAAGGGCATCTTCACTTACGTTCATTAAGATTTTTCACCGCCTTCAACTTCCTCAGTTCCTGAACAAGTAAAGGAACTATCTCATAAATGTCGCCTACGACAAGGTAGTCCGCGACGCTAAAAATAGGAGCCGAAGAGTCCTTGTTAATCGCGATAATCACGTCTGAATCCCTCATCCCAAACAGGTGCTGAGGGGAACCTGAAATCCCACATGCCACGTAGACCCTCGGCTTAACGGTGTGCCCGCTGAACCCAACCTGATGGTCCCTGCTTATCCAGCCTGCGTCGACAAGAGGCCTGCTGGACCCAACCACGCCGCCTAACTCTTTCGCAAGCTCTTCGAGAAGCGCGAAGTCACTTGGGCTTTTTAAGCCTCTGCCTCCTGAAACGATAACCTCAGCCTCAGCAAGGTTAACTTCACCCACCGAAGTTTTTTCAAGGATCTGAATTCCCGTGTCACTTAGGGCCTCAGGTTCCTTCACGATGACCTTACCCTTTCTACGTGGGTCTCTAGCGTTGGCCTTCATAACCTTGTACCGAACCGTAGCCATCTGAGGCCTCGTTTTTGTCTTAATCTGAGCCATAATGTTACCGCTGAACGCGGGCCGAACCTGAACTAGGTTTCTGTTCTCATCCAGCTCGAGGTCGACGCAGTCAGCCGTAAGCCCTGTTCTCAGGGCTGCAGCTATTCTAGGTGCTAAGCTTCTGCCTAGTCGTGTGGCGCCTAACAAGAAAATGGCTGGCCTTGTCTCCGTAACGAGCTTAACGAGGTTTTTAGTATACTGAACCGGGTCGAACATGCTGAGGATGGGACTGTCGAAGACATAGACGACGTCAGCACCATAATAGACGAGCTCTAAAGCCTCCTTGCGAACGCCGTGGCCTAACAGAGCGGCTGACAACTTGACACCAAGCCTTTCCACGAGGTCTCTACCTTTCCCAAGAAGCTCAAAAGAAACAGGGTGAACCGCACCGCTGTTTTGTTCAGCAAAAACCAGCACGCCGTCAGCGTCAGGCACATCGTTCACTGTGATGCCCCCAGCTTTATAAGAATCTCCGCAACCTTACGAGCTTTCTCCTCAGGTGTTCCCTCAACAATTTGGCCTTTCTTTTTTCCAGATGTGGGCGCGAAAACCCTGGCAACCCATGTTGGAGATCCTTGAAGACCGAAAAACTGTTTTTCATCCAGACTCGTTAAATCGCCCACACCCCAAATGGCTATCTCAGCCTTCCTCGACCTTAGCTTGTCCTTCAACGTTGGCAATCTCGGCACATTAGCGTCCTTTGTAACTGTGATGAGCCCTGGAAAACACATTTTAACAACATAGTTGTCTTTATCAAGCCGCGACTTAACCGTTATTTCTGCGATGCTAACGTCTAGGATTTCATTAACATAGGCTACGTGCGGGATGCCTAGAAACTCCGCAACCTCAGGCCCAACCTGCGCCGTGTCTCCGTCGATTGTCTTTTCACCGCACACGATCAAATCGAAGGCTCCAAGCTTCCTAACTGCGCATGAAAGGGTGTAAGAAGTAGCTAACGTGTCTGCACCCGCAAACCTTAAGTCGCTGAGAAGAACAGCCTCATCTGCGCCTCTTGCTAAAGCGTCTCTAAGGGCGTCCTCAGCCTGCTCAGGTCCCATGCTGACCACGGTTACTACTCCGCCGATTTTCTCTTTTATTTGGGCAGCTGCCTCCAAAGCGTTCAAGTCGAAGGGATTGATGACTGCCTCGGCTGAACTTCTGTCTAAGCGTCCCTTTTCGTAGTCAAACCTGACCTTTTCAATGTCCGGAACCTGCTTCACTAAAACCACAATTTTTAGGCCCTTTGACATCTCTCTTTCCCTTTATAGGCGGTTTCTTTTATTTCTCAAGGCTTGAAATCATTGATGAACAAGGCTTTGGTCAATACGCTTTTGCTACGTAAATAACCCTTTCAGCCTTTTTTCCACACACAACGCACGGAGACTCCGGCTTTTCCTCAATGTCCACTCGGTTTCCCCTAACTTCGCCTTCTGAAACCTCTTTAATGGTTTCAGCGCACCCAGCGTTTTCGCACCAGCAGGCCCTGACGATTTTTCTGTTCCTAATCGCCTCTTTCAGCGAATCCAAGTCCTTGGCGTTGATTGTCATTTCCTCAAGAACTTGACTGCTTTTCTTCCGCAAGCTTTCTGTTATGGATTTGAACATCTCCTTTATTGCTGGGACTGCTTCATTAAAGTCAACGACGCTTCTTTTAAGGCTGGCTCTTTCCGCTATCGTCACCTTCCTTTCTTTCAAGTCCCTTGGACCGACTTCAACCCTTACAGGCACGCCGAGCATCTCCCAATAATAGAACTTTTCTCCAGGCCTTTTTTCC
>JAGTQS010000087.1 GCA_018397055.1 Candidatus Bathyarchaeota archaeon
CAAGGTCACAGCTCGTTTCTCAATAATTTTCAATTCTTTATCAATAGGTAGAGAAGATAATGCTGAATCTATTTCTGAAATCAATGTGTCCCATTTTTCAAGCGTTGGAGAGTAAACTGTTTGTCCAGCACCGGTCCACAACTGGCTTTCAACAACATCCTTGTATCCTCTCACGAATCGAAGGTCTTCAACTTCTTGTTTTGGAGGCTGTTTCTGGATGGCTATAGTCTTGTCTTCTGCCCCAACGTTTTTCGATCTCTCAATCATAGCCCTCGATCTTATTAATTCAAGGTTTTCCCTCATAGCGATAAGTGTCTCAACTGAACTTGTAAGCTGCTTAGCAAGATCCGCCATCAGAACATCGTAAATATTTTTTGAAATTTCGCCAGAATCCAAAAGCTTGGAAGCTTCGTCTAACCTTATTGATGCCTCTTCAATTTGTTTTACATGCTGCTGAAACTTCGATGTTTTGTCTTTAATTTCTTCCTCAAGCTGTTTTAACGAAATTTCAGAAAACAAAACAACTTTTTTCTCCTCTTTGGCAGATATGGGTTTTGACTCTACCGCTATTATTTGTCTGGATACAGTGTTTGTTTTTGAAGCCTGCACAGTATGATTTTGTGACCTTCTAGACAAGAAGAAGATCAAAACTGTAAGAGAACCAAATGCTATTGTTGGCAAAAAAAGTAACCCTCGCCATCGGTACATGAGAAGCTGAACGTTTGATATCAAGAGGAACGAGCTGTGACCTTGAGCTGGCGCGAATGGGTGAAAAACTTCCTTAATAGTTTTTCCTTTAACATCAATCTCGTTTAAGTTGTTTGTGCCAAGTCCTTTTTGCGCTGCGAGTGATAAAGTTGGAATTTTCTCAGCGTCAAACCCCATAATTGTCGATGCCACAGTATCGGTAGCCACCGGATCTTTTCCTACAATTATTAGTCCCAAGTTCACTGGTTCCCCATCATGCGGTCCTTGTCCCTCCATCGCTACTCTCCCATCAATGATTGTTAAATCTATTCTTCTAGCTGAGTTCAGGTCTGTTATGACACCGCCAAGGTAAGTATCTCCTTTCTCCGCTGCTACCTCGTGAAGTCTCCAATGATTAGCTGAACCAGCAACACCATAAACTGAACCAGCTGAGATGCCAACCAGATTCTTCATTCCTAATGTTACAACAGCCATACTGTGAGTTTTCATACAGGCGAGTGATATGAAAACGTCTGCCTCCATGACCTTTTTATTAAACATAAAACTGTCAAAGACATAGCCTCCTCCTGGAATGGGAACCTCAACAAGGTCGCCGTAATTTAGATCTACGAGTTCTACCCCAGAAATGTCTGCTATCTCGGCGTACCCCAAAGCCATGAAGTTTTCAATCGTGTTTCCTTCACCGCTGCCTTCCGCAACCCATATTACGCTTGGATTTCTCTGTTTAATGAGGTTAATAAGTGCCTTAACTATAGCTGGATCTGTGGTGTCAGGAGGAGCTTGGTAACGGACAATGTTAGGTTTGATAAGAACCTTTGCGCCTTCTGGAATTATGGATGAAATTCCGCCAATATAATCTAGTGCCTCTTGGAGAGACCGTTCTAAATCATTATTTTCCACCTGTACAACTGAAACTCCAGAAACTTTCTGGCCAGGTTCTGTTTGAGTTTCTACGACGCTTAAAGGGTCAAATAGTATATTATTGTATATTGCCAGTCCTGAGCTTATTATTGTTAAAGAAAGCATTATGGCTAGAATGAAAAAGTGCGTCTTTCGAGAATGACTTACCTTGTTGTATGCTCTTGGAACTTCAGTCTTTATGAAATGCGCTATAAAAGCAAATGCGGGGTACAAAAGGAATGCATAACAGTTTGAGGCAGCGGCTCTTTGGCATGGATAAACAACACGAGAAGGCTTTGTTCCAGTCCTATATAGGAACCAAAAAAGACTAAGAACACCAATAATAAGCGTACTATGTCTAATTCTTCTCAGGAAAATTTGGATCCTAGTTTCCAAAATATTACCCTCATACCTATTTTTTTCTTTATGTCTTATCAAAGTTTCTGAAAAAAGGCTTCGTTATATGAGGTAACCTTGTTTTTAAACTTTATAAATGTAGATAACGTGATTTTTCTGAGGAAACTCTCTTGTCTACGGACGTTAAAATAAAGTCGATGGCTGAGCTTCTTCGTGCTGGGGCAATTATGACTGACCTTTCTTGCCCAGCGTGTTCTTCTCCTCTATTTAGAATGAAAAATAACGACTTGTGGTGTGCCAGTTGTCAGAAAAAAGTTGTTGTTGTTAAAGAGAACGAACAAATCGGTGACATTCAGGCTTTTTCGTCAATTGAGAATGTGGAATCTACACTTATAGCTAAAATTGTTGAAATCAACGATCGAATACAAAAAGAAGAAAATCTTAATCAATTGGAAAAATTAAGTTCGGTTTTGTCCAGTTTACTTGAAAATCTCGAAAAAGCCAAAAAGTTACATCAAAAACATCAAGTACCTTGAGGGCAAAGATTGATTGGAATATACGACAATTTCCCAGAAACTCAACATGGAGCAGTAATTTTTTCATGTAAAACCCAGATTCAGGAACTAAAAAAAACACTGCTTATTTTTCTTCAAGAATTAAATGAGCAGATCGAACATCTAGAGTTGCCAGAGTTTGTTAAACAAAACATTCATGCTAAAATGGATGTTGGTGTTGCTGACGGGTTGACTTTTGACTATTTTGATTCAGAGTGCCTTAAACACTGTCTAAGAGAAGTTTCAAACAACGCCTTATCCACATTAGATCTGTTTTTTATCGTTCGTTACTACATTATTAATGGCGTGAAACGAAAACCGTTAAAGTTTGACTATTATATTACGCGATTTCTTTTCAGAGAAAACACTGTTGAATTGTTAGTTTACCACGATAAGGGTCCAAGACATCTAGCAGTTGAGGAAATGGTCAAGTTTCTTTTTAACAACATCAACCATAAACTTCTGTCCAAACAGATGAGCCCTTTGATTTTAATTTCAATTAGAACTGTAGGCTCAAATGAATTAAGCGGCGATGACTGGCTTAATCTTTAAGGTGATTTAAGACAATTGTTAAAATTTCGTTAGCCGCTGATTCAATTGATTGTTCCCCATTGACTGGAATTAACTTTTTTTCTTTCACGAGGTTACTATAGATTTTTTCCACTTTTTTCTGAGTTTCGAATTGTTCCATTACAGATTTTTCTTTTCCATAACGTTTCATTAAATTCTCAACTGAGACATAGATGTAAATAGCTAAGTCTGGATGCAACACGTGTTTGTTGATTGCTTCAATCCAATCCATACTTACTCCAGCTGCGCCTTGATATGCAAGGGATGAATATACATATCGGTCTGAAACCACAATTTTTCCTTCATCTAAAAGTTGCTTAATTTCATTTTCAACGTGATCAGCTCGGTCAGCAGCAAAAAGAAGAGCTTCAACAAAAGGTGAAACTCTATCCTTCCGGTGTAAA
>JAGTQS010000023.1:0-1333 GCA_018397055.1 Candidatus Bathyarchaeota archaeon
CTCAGTCTTCGGGCAAAAATTTGGAAACAAACAAATACCGTACAATAAAATAAAATACGTAGAGGGAACTATCTCTGGGTTTACCTTTGCCTTTCTCGGTTCCACGTTATTCATTCATCCGTTTAAGGCGTTAATCGCCTCAGCTGTTGGCATGTTCATTGAATCTCTGCCGTTGCCATTAAACGATAATTTAACGATTCCATTAGCCTCAGGACTGATATTATTTACATGTTTATTTTTTATATGAGTTTATAACTTAGATATAAACGAAAAATGAAAGAGAAGTGCATATCTTAATGAAGTGTTTTCAATGTGGAAAAGATGCTATAGCTGTATGTAAATTCTGTGGAAGAGCTGTCTGTAAAGACCACATTAAGGAAGGACCAATTCTTAGACAAGGTGTATATTGCGAGGGAGCAATAGGAGCGAAAAAAGAGTGGCTTGAGATAAGTAATGCTGTGTGGTGTGGAACTTGTCTTGTCACTGGACACGGGAGAAAAACGCAGGAAGACAAATTTTTCAGAGAGTAAGTTTGTCTCACTGATTTAAGTTATTGTCTGATTGTTTCTCTCTAATATATTTAGCTAAAGTTTGGCAAATTTTTGGCTTTTGCCCATTTCTTTAAAGTATTTTACCAAAATAATGTTAATTTTTCATATTTGGAACTCCATTTTTTGCGTTTTTAATGCTTCCGAAATGAAAATTTGCCAAAGTTTAGATATTTAGCTTAAGTAATGCTCTAAAGGATTTTGAGAAATTCCTTAAAAGGAAGAACTATTATTTTACTATCGTCTTCCAGAGGACTCCTTGTCAATGTTGATTCGAGAGATTATACTTGAAAACTTCATGTCTTACGAGTACGCTAGGATTCCGCTTAGGTCAGGGGTTAACCTTATATGCGGACCGAACGGCGCTGGAAAAAGCTCGATTCTTTTGGGAATTTCTGTGGCTTTAGGGCAGTCTTACACCGAGCGCTCTAAGAAGCTAAGCGACCTTATTAGGCGAGGAAAAGATGTGGGTCGCGTAACAATTGTTCTGGACAATTCAGTAAGGAACGGAAGGCGGCCCGTTTTTAGGATTAAAAAAGATCAGATTTACTTAACAAGGGTTCTTAGGCGAGATGGGAAATACTGGTTTGAAATCGACAATGTTCACGCTACAAAGGCTGATGTTGTAAGTCTGCTTTCACACTTCGGTGTCGACCCTGACAACATGCTTATCATCATGCACCAAGACATGGCTGAGCAATTCATTGTTACTTCTCCTCAGGAAAAACTAAGACTTGTAGAGGCTGCTGCCGGGCTTGAACCTTACAGAAGAAATGTTCTGGAAG